>JALEGL010000005.1 GCA_022763185.1 bacterium
AATCGTCGTTTTTGTTTTATCATCCCCGTGACATCTCAACTCCACTTCCTATAAACCATCATCAATCTAAAACTGGCTAATTTTTACTTTTTAATCTAATAGTAATTTACTGATGATTAAGTTTTTTCAGTTGGCTGTTGGGGCTGTTGTTTTTGTTGTAGGCTTATGGCTGTTGCAACTTATTTATTTATCTCCTCGTCACAACAAAAGTCAAACTGTTATTGTTCCTAAAAATGCCTCTGCTAAAAGTATTAGCTACTTATTGGCTGAAAAAAACATTACAGCTTATCCAAAGCTATTGTATGCCTATCTACGTCTAAACAATGTTGCAACAAAGCTTAAACCCGGTGAATACGAGCTCAAAGAACGTGAAAGCTTTCAAAAACTAAAACTCACTTTACTAAAAGGCTCGGTAAAGCTTTACAGTGTAACCATTACAGAAGGTCTTAATATTTATGAAATTGCAGATATTTTAGAAAAAAAAGACATTGTTAATAAAAAAGATTTTTTAATGTCAGCTCTTGATCCTGATTTATGTAAAATCTTTTCCATCCCTGCTCAAAGTTTTGAAGGTTTCTTATTCCCAGACACCTATTTGTTTGAAAAACATACCCCTGTCAACAAAGTCCTGCATACCATGCATGAGCAATTTAAACTCAACTTACCCATACCTTCACAAGTTAAGGCCAAACGGCTGGGCTTATCACTTTTAGAATGGATTACCTTAGCCTCAATTATTGAAAAAGAATCCAGCAACATTCCTGAACAGCCCATCATTTCATCAGTTTTTCATAATCGGCTCAAAAAAGACATGCGTTTGCAAACTGATCCTACCGTCATCTATGGCATTAAGAATTTTGATGGTAACTTAACCCGAAAGCATTTAAGGACTTTAACCCCTTACAACACTTATATGATTAAAGGTTTACCTCCTGGTCCCATTGCCAACCCAGGGCTAACTGCCATCAAGGCCGCAGTGAACCCAGCAAAAACTGACTACCTGTACTTTGTAGCCATGGGCAATCAAAACCAGCACTATTTTTCAAAAACTTACCAACAACATCTTCAAGCTGTAAAATACTATCAACTGAAAAAAGGAGACCCTCCACCACCCCAACAGTACCCATAGGTATGACATACCTATAGGTACTAACTGTGAATAAGATATTTTGGTATACGGATTGCTTACATTATCTTTATGCCAAAAAGACCATTAATCAGAACAGATGTTTTCCCTTACCATATTTATGCTAGAAGCAATAATAAAGATCCTTTTCCTATCCCCCTCAACCAAGTATGGGAAATATGCTTAAAATATTTTGAAAAAACACATGAACAGTACAAACATAAGACTTATGCTTTTGTATTAATGCCCAATCACTTTCATTTACTAATAAAAACACCTTATGCAAACATAGATAAAATCATGCATTACTGGATGCGAGAAGTTAGTAAATCCATCACGTATCGTGCACAGAGAATCAACCATATTTTTGGTAGTTCATATAAGTGGTGTATTATTCAAGACAGTATTTATTATTCTAATATATATCGCTACATTTATAGAAATCCAGTCAAAGCAAATTTATGCCCCAATGTAGAAATGTATCCCTACTCTTCACTAAAATATCTCCTGGCTCCTGAAATAAAACCTCACTTTTACCTTTTTGATGATGAATATATTGAGCTGTCAGAAATAATACCTCGCAACATACAAAAAAGACTATCTTGGTTAAATACTTGTTTTTCAGCAAAGGAAAGTGAGTTAATTAAAAAAGGATTAAATAGAACTGTATTTGCTTATTCAAAAAGTAGGCGTTTTTATAAAGTAAGAGATCATTTAATTAAATACCCTTTGGGTTTATCTACAACTAAGTACCCAAAGGTATGACATACCTTTGGGTACTTATGCGTACAAATCGTATTCACTGACAGCTTCTACATCTACTTCTACAAAACTGCCAATAGGATGACGTTGGCTGACAAAAACTTCACCATCAATATCCAAAGCCTGGCTCTCTGCTCTGCCAACAGACAAATGCATGCTTTCTTGTGGTAAATGCTTGTCAATCAAGACTTTAACTGTTTTCCCCAGCATGGCTTCATTTTTTTTAGCTGAAATACCTTGTTGCAAAGTCATGAGTTGATGCTTGCGCTCTTGCTTGATGGCTTCATCTATTTGATTTTTCATTAAATAGGCGCCAGTATTTTCTTCTAAAGAATAAGTAAATACGCCCAAACGATCAAATTCAAACTCTTCTACAAAATCATACAGTTTTTGAAATTGAGCTTGAGTCTCACCAGGGAAGCCAACAATCAGGGTTGTTCTAAGTGTTAAATTGGGAATACGATCCTGCAACTTTTTAAGTAAATCACGCGTGGCTTGTTCATCCACTTTACGGCGCATGGTGGCCAGCAGCTCTGAATCAATGTGTTGCAAGGGCATATCCAAATAATTACAAATACGCTTTGAACCTGCAATTAAATCAATGAGCTCATCGGATATATGTTGAGGATAAGCGTACATTAGACGAATCCACTCTAAACCATCAATTTGATCCAACTCTTTAAGTAAACCATACAAACTGGTTCCATCATTTCTATCAATGCCATAGGCCGTGAGATCCTGCGCTAAGAGATGAATTTCTTTGGTTCCTCGTTCTACCAAGCCTTGAACTTCTTTTACCACTGAATCAATAGAACGGCTTTGTCCAGGGCCACGAAGCCTTGGAATAATACAGAAACTGCAGGTGCGTGAACAGCCTTCAGCAATTTTCACATATGCCGTATGCTTGGGTAAAACTGCAACCCTGGGGGTTGCATAATCATAGGTAAATTTTGGTTTTGTGACCAAAGATCTGGCCATGGGCAACTCATCATCAGTGGACTTTATTTTTTGGGCGGAACCCACAAAGCTGGCAATACTTTCAAACTCGCCAGTGCCTAAAAAGTGATCCACCTCTGGCATACTTTGCTCAAGGTCTTTGGCATAACGTTGTGACAAACAGCCAGCAACCACCAACTTTTTGAGCTTTCCTTTTTCTTTCAGTTGCGCAACATCTAAAATGGTGTCAATGGATTCTTGTTTGGAATCTTCAATAAACGAACAGGTGTTGACCACCATGACATCAGCGTCATCTTGATTATCGGTGATTTCCCAACCCTGATTTTTTAGATGCCCTAACATGACTTCTGAATCCACAAGATTCTTTGGGCAACCCAAGCTGATCATGCCTACTTTTTTAGTCTCTTTACTCACAGCTCGCTTCTACTTGATTTAAAAGACATTTGCAATGCTTGTTTGTATGCATAAATTACAGTGAGAAATTATCTGTACTGACAATTTTTGCATTTTTGGGTTTTTTAAATTTAAAAACGCTAGCACTGAGTTTTATATTGTTTTTTATATTGTTAAAGCGCAGGGTGTTTTCTCCACCAAAAACATCAATCACTTTACTTTCTTTAATGCTGTACACTGAAGCTTTTTCCAAAACCATCTGGATTTGCTCAATATTAGGAACAGCCTCTTTGGGTGTTAATTTTAAAGTGACCGTTTTTTTATCTTCTTTAACCATTTCTATATGAAACATGCTGCTGGCTTTTTTTTGCCCAAAAAGCAGAGCTAAACCAATGGGGGCTTGATCAGGGCTGGCTTGATCACTTTGCATCACCTGGCCAAAAGCCGGGTCATACAAACTTAAATGCTCACCGTCCGCTAAAAAAAACTTACCTTTTGGGCTGGCATAGTCCCATTTCATTTTTCCAGGTCGGGATATGTATACTTTTCCTTTGGCTGACTTTTCTTTTAAACCGGCAATGTATTCTTGTACAAAGTCAGCTTGCATGGTTTTAACTTGACTGTAGGCTTGATCCAGTTTTTTTGCATAGAATATGTCTTTCTGATTTTGTTGCTTATTCACTGACGCTTGCGGCTTTTTATCTGTTGTTTTATCAGCTGTTTTTTTTTGAAGCCCACCACTTTTAATCAACAACTCTGTTTTCTTTTTTTGAGTTTCTTCATCTTCACTACATTGCACTTGTTTAGAGTCAATAGAGCATTTGGGCAGCTGTTCAGCTCCAGCCAACATCACAAAAACAACACTGCTTAGCAACACACAAAAAATACATCTTAAAACCATTGTTTCATTCCTTTTCTTTGTTTAATATTCTTCCAAACCATACGATCTAACTTAATCATCAAACCATTCCTTCAAAGCGGTTCATGTTCAATTCTTTGGGTTTGCCCGTGTCACCGGCAATCAAATACCCTTCATCTTCCATACGTTCCACCAAACGAGCCGCTCTATTGTAGCCTATTCTTAAGCGCCTTTGTATCATAGAGATTGAACCTGAACCGTGCCTTAATACCAGCTCCAAGGCTTTGGGATACAATTCATCATCTGGATCACTGCCTTCATTTTCTGACTGCATCACACTTTCTTCAGCCGCTTGCAAGATCTCTTCTTTGTATTGAGGTTGTGCTTGCGCTTTCCAAAAATTGGTAACACGTTCCACTTCTTTATCTGAAACAAACGCACCATGAATCCGCTCCAATTTGGATGTCCCAGGTGGCAAATACAACATGTCGCCAGCGCCCAACAACATCTCAGCACCGTTGGTATCAATGATGGTTCTTGAATCAATCTTTGAAGACACTTGAAAGGATATGCGTGATGGCATGTTGGCCTTGATCACCCCGGTAATCACATCAACAGACGGACGTTGGGTGGCCAGTAACAGGTGAATCCCGGCAGCACGCGCCATCTGTGCCAAACGTATAATAGACTCTTCCACTTCACGGCTGGATACCATCATCAAATCTGCAAGTTCATCAATAACAATCACAATAAAGGGCAAAGTCCCAGTGTGCTCTTGTTCTTTTTTTTCATAAACATTGTGATTGCTTTCATCTGCATCTTGATAGGCTTGTTTTTCTTGTTCAATCCGTTTTTGCTCTTCAATCACATCCCAAACCTTTGCATTGTAACCTTCTAGGTTACGCACACCAATATCGGCCATGAGTCTGTAGCGCCTTTCCATTTCGGCTACCGCCCAACGTAAGGCGGCTGAAGCTTTCCTTGGATCGGTCACCACCGGCAACAACAAGTGTGGAATTTTATCGTACAAAGACAACTCCAGCATTTTTGGATCCACCAAGATCATTCTTACTTGGTCTGGCGTTGCTTTATACAATATAGAGGTAATCATAGAGTTAACGGCAACAGATTTACCTGAGCCGGTGGCGCCGGCCACCAACAAGTGCGGCATTTTTCTTAAATCTGCGGTAAATGCATTCCCGGAAATATCTTTACCCAAGGTCATGGTGAGCAAACTTTTATTTTTTTGAAAAACATCTTCTTTAACAATGTCTTTTAAATAGACGGTTTGTCTTTTGGCATTGGCCACTTCAATCCCAACCGCAGCTTTGCCTGGTAGCATTGTGATTCTTACGGAAAGCGCTTTTAAGGCTAGAGTGAGATCATCATTCAAGCGAACAATTTGATTCACCTTAACCCCTGGCGCTGGCTCAAATTCATACATGGTCACCACAGGACCAGGCTGAACCTCAATCACTTTACCCTTAACACCAAAGTCATTGAGCTTTGCTTCTAGCACTTTGGCATTGTTTAATAGTTCTTGTTTATCAATAACCAGCTCTTGATCCTCATCTTTAGGTGCCTCAAGTAAATCAAGTTCTGGCAAGGTGTATTGAATAGGGTCTTCCGTTGCTTTAAACATAACCGTCCCTTTATCACCAAACACATCTTCTTCACTCGTCTCTTGATCTTTTGTTTGCTCTGCATCTTGATTGAATTGTTTAATAACAATAGGAATATCTTCATCTAAAGCATTCGTATCAGTTTCAGCAGGCTGGTTTGCAACATCCTTTAAAGTAACTTTTTTGCCCATTAATTTATTTTGGTCAAAACGCTCTTTGTATTGAGGTTTTTGTTTCAACTTTTGCTGCCCACTTTTAAAAAGCCTCCCTAAGCTAGACAAAGACTTTTGTACCGCCGACATCGTTGTCTGGACTAAAACAATAAGCCCAGCCCTGCATTGCATGAAAAACTGTCTCACACTGAGTCCAGTCATAAAAAACAGAGATGCAAAAAAGACAACACCCACCAACAAAGCAGTACCGGCAACTCCCAACCAAGATTGTCCATACTGTGCTGCCCAAAAGCCTAAAGCCCCGCCCCATGATGACGGGTAGCTCACATTTTGATCAAAAAGACTTAAACATACTGCTATGGCTAACAACAAACCACAAGCAGAAAAAAACCTTCTTTTTTGAACAACTTTTTTCTCAGAAAACACCAACAACACTGCTGCTGTTAAGAGTAAGGCTATTAAGACATACGATGCATAACCCAAGGCCTGAACATATAAATCAGCCAAATAACTACCAAGCAAGCCTCCAAAGTTATGGATACGATGCTGACCTTCAACGATTGTTGTAAATGAAGGGTCAACTGGATTGTAACTAATCAATGCTAAAAAAGAAAAAACTGCAAATGTGAATAAAATAAAGGCCCAAAATTCTCTTACCGCCCACTGATGCGCTTGATCATCTTTGGTCACTGATTTTACCGTTTTAATCTTAGTATTCTTGGTCTTTTTCTTGGGCATATCCGTGCAAGTATAGCGTGTGATTCGCAATGCAGCAAGCCATGTTTTGATAAATAAAAAAAGCTTACATTTAATCTAAGTAAAAACTTTTTGATTTCTGTACATTTTTCAAAATAGTGTTTACTTTATTGAAGTGGACCATAATAGAATAAGAAAAAAACTCAAAATTTTAGCTGATGCCGCCAAGTATGATGCTTCTTGCGCCAGCAGTGGTTCAAATAGAGCTAAAAAACCTGATAAAAATGCTATTGGTGATACGCAAAGCATGGGCATTTGTCATAGCTATACCCCAGATGGTCGCTGTATTTCTTTATTGAAAATTTTAATGACCAACTACTGTATTTATGACTGTAAGTTTTGCATCAATAGAGTTTCCAGCAATGTTCAACGAGCTCGATTTACCCCCCAAGAAGTTGTGGACCTCACTCTATCCTTTTACAAACGCAACTACATTGAAGGGCTTTTTTTAAGCTCTGGCATTATTAGAAGTTCAGATTACACCATGGAATGTTTACTTAACATTGTCAAAGCTTTACGCACCCAGCACCACTTCAATGGCTATATTCACCTTAAAGTTATTCCTGAAGCTTCACAAACTTTAATTCATCAAGCTGGACTTTATGCAGACCGACTTAGTGCCAACATTGAGCTTCCCAGCAAACAAGACATCAAACAATTGGCCCCTGAAAAAAGTATTACAACATTAAAAAGTCAAATGCTGGGGATACGCAATGATATCATTGAATCTAAACACGATTACAAAACCAAAAAAAAATACAAACTTCCCATGTTTGCTCCGGGTGGCCAAAGCACACAAATGATTGTTGGCGCAACTCAAAGCCATGATCGATCCATACTCAAAACTTCTTCTTCCATGTATAAAAATTATAATATGCGAAGAGTGTATTACTCTGCCTTTAGTCCTATTCCGGATGCGCATAGTCTATTAAGTTTAAAAAAGCCTCCCCTGATACGTGAACATAGGCTATACCAAGCCGACTGGTTATTGCGGTTTTATGGTTTTGATGTGGATGAAATTGTCCCAGAAGATGTCCCTGATTTAGACCTTAATCTTGACCCAAAAACGGCTTGGGCTTTAAATCGAAGGGATCTATTTCCTATTGATATCAACACGGCTGACAAAGAACTTTTGCTTAGAATTCCAGGCATTGGTTTAAGAAGTGTCCAAAAGATCCTACATATTCGTAAGTATCATCAACTTCAACACCATGATTTAAAAAAGCTTGGCCTTGCTTACAATAGAGCAAAACACTTTATCAAAGCAAAAGACCACCTAAAGTCTAGCTTGCTTGACCATGAGCAGCTCAAACAACACTTGAGTTCAGAGTCTAAGCAAATGGAGCTTTGGTAAGATGTATTATGTTGATACCATTGAAAGTTTTGAACATTGGCAAAAACTTGCTCGTAGCTTCATATTCAATCAAATTTCTCCCCGCGATATTCTATGGAATCACAATGGGCAACAATCGCTGTGGGCCAATTCAAACTTATTGGAACCAGCACAAAAAATTTCAGTCTCCAGACAGTTTATTCACTTAGCCAAGACGGTTGCTTGTCATCAAGATAATGAAAAGTGGGAACTGTTGTATCGTGTACTCTACCGCATTCAATTTGAAAAAAAACACCTTTTACACATGCACCATGACCCAGATGTAAAAAAGCTTCTTCTTATGAGCAAGGCTATTGCTAGGGACTGTCATAAAATGAAGGCTTTTGTAAGGTTTAAAGAAGTCAAAAAAAAATCCGATTGTTTCATCAGCTGGTACGAACCGGATCATTGTATTTTAGATCGTGTGACACCTTTTTTTAAAAACCGCTTTGCTAGTATGCATTGGGTAATTTTAACACCTTATAAAAGTGTTGCCTGGAACACAAAAACTCTTACTTGGGGAGGTCCAGGAAACTCATCTATATATACTCAATTGACTGACCAAACAGAGGAGCTGTGGGATATTTTTTACTGTTCTATTTTTAACCCCAACAGACTAAAAGTAAAAATGATGAAATCAGAAATGCCAGTACGATTTTGGAAAAATCTACCTGAAAGTAAAAATATTCAGTCTCTTATCCGTAACGCTCAACATGAAAGTTTTAAAATGCTTGAGCAATCAAAAAAAACCAAAACTTAAGCCAATTTAATTTATCCCATCAGACCTGCAAAATTATAGGGATGACCTGAGGTTTTCTGCCCAGATTTAAGTCTACAAATTTTCTGGCTGCTCTTTCTATACTTTGCATACCATTGAATCGTTTTTGTTTTTTTAAATCATCAAAGTAGCGATTCTCGATATAAACGGCCATTTTAGATAGCATCTCTTTTTCTTGTTCTTTAAAAAAGACACCTGGAGCCTGAATATCCAAATCACTTTTCCACATCCAATTTTTTTGATCCACCACCAAGGACAAGACAATCATTCCGCAATAGGCCATTTTACGCCGTGTTCTACAAAAACTTTCTCCCACTTGACTGAGCTGTTTATTCATAACCACAATAGGCTCTAATGACTCTATCCTCTCAACATGACCCTTATCTTGCGTAACATGCGCACACTCACCGTTTTCTACAAGCAAGACACTTTTAACGCCTTGTTCATTGGCCAAGTCAGCATGTTTGAGCAAATGTCTATACTCCCCATGAATGGGAATAAAATGTTGCGGTTTAATCAAATCAAGGGCCAAACGTAAATCTTCTTTATAGGCATGTCCAGAAACATGAATGTCTGAACCTTGATTGGTATAGACCTTGGCACCGGTTCTGTGCAACTCATTGATAATTTGATAAATCGCTTTTTCATTACCTGGAATAAAACGAGAAGACATCACCACATCATCTTTTTCTTGTAAAAGATAACTTCGATGTTCATCATAAGCCATTCTTGCCAATGCTGCTCTGGGTTCACCTTGTGTTCCAGTCGATAGTAAGGTCAATTTTTTTCGAGGCAAAAGAACCGCTTCATCTTCATCAATCAAAGTATTGTCTTCAAACTGCAAATAACCTAAGTCTTTAGCCAAATGCACATTATGCACCATAGACCTGCCCATAACGGCAACCTTGCGACCATGTTTTTCGCTTAGGTCAATAACTTGCTGTATCCTTGGAATATGCGAAGCAAAAGAAGCCACAACAAACCAGCCTTCACACTCTTGCATCAAGCTACCTAAGCCGTCTTTAACACTACTCTCCGACTTGCTCTTTCCAGGAACTTCTACATTGGTGCTGTCCGATAGCATGAGTAAAACATTGTCTTTACCCAGCTGCCCAAAACGTTCAATATTGGTTTTTGACCGAGGGTCTGATTCATCAATTTTAAAATCACCTGTATGAACAACCTTGCCTATGGGAGTATCAATGGCCAGAGCAAAGGCATCAACAATAGAGTGACTGACTTCAATAAACTCAATATTGAACGGGCCCAAATCATAAAACTCGCCATTTTTGACCTGATGCAGCTTGTGTTGTTTTAAATCTAAACCGTGCTCAAGATATTTTTTCTTAAGTAACTCTAATGTAAAACGAGATCCAATAACGGGTAAATTGATATTTTTCTGAACATAAGGAATGGCTCCAATGTGATCTTCATGACCATGGGTTGCAATAATACCATGCACTTTAACATCACTTTTAAACAAGGGTAAAAACGGGGGTAAAATCAAATCTATTCCGGGGTAATATTCATCAGGGAACATAACTCCAGCATCAATAATAATTGCATCTTGCTCATGCTGTAAAACCAGCATGTTCATACCAATTTGCCCTAAGCCGCCTAAAGCATAAATCTGAATTGCTGATGATCTTTTATTTTTTTTCATTGTTGTGCCTTCATGCATCGAGTCCAATGGTTTTTATTCAGTAAAATTTTCTGCATGTCGTAACTTAAACATTCTGGTGTACTCTCTTTACATCGATCATAAAAACGGCAATGCTCTGGATAATCTTTTAAGGAAGGAACTGTACCAGAAATAAAGGGAAGTTTCTTGCCTTTATGTTCATTCTCTAAGTTTAATACAGAAGCAATCAACGCTTGGGTATAAGGATGCTTAGGGGTTTTCATTATGGTTTGAATATCTGCATACTCAACCATTTGACCAGCATACATCACAGCAACATCATCAGCCATCTCACAAACAACTCCAAAATCATGGGTAATAAACAATATGGCCATGCCATGTTCTTTTTGCATTGCTTTTAACAAATCTAAAATTTGCGCTTGGATGGTAACATCTAAGGCTGTCGTAGGTTCATCTGCTATAAGCACATCCGGCTCACATATCAATGCATGAGCAATTAACACCCTTTGCAACATACCTCCACTTAACTCATGAGGGTATGCATCGTAACGTTTCTCAGGTGCAGATAAACCTACTTTTTCAAAAAAACTGATGACACGCTCTTTAGCCTTAAGTTTATTTTGTGGAAAATGCAAAAGATACGCTTCTTCTACTTGTTTCCCTACTTTAAGAACAGGGTTCAGTGCCTCAAAGGGGTCTTGAGGGATAAAGCCAATATGTTTACCCCTAATTTTAGATTTATCTTGATCACTTAAGCTTAGTATATTTTTATTTTTAAAAAAAACTTCTCCTGATCCATACTTAAACTGTGCCAATTTTTGCTGAGCAAGAATACTTTGAGCAGTTACGGATTTACCTGAACCGGACTCACCCACCAAACATAATGTTTTGTTAGGTCTCAACTCAAAATCAATATTCTCACAAGCAAGTTGAAACACTCGGCTTACATTGAAGCCTACACTTAAATTTTTAATCTCCAAAACATGGTCTTTTTGCATATTCTCTCCAATTAAAAGGATTCAATAACTCAAATATACACAAAACGAATTTGATTTACGCCTTTAATTCTTACATGAATTGTCATTCAATTGACATAGGTTTTTTTTCTAATGTTTTTAAAAAACTTTTCTTAAATTTTTCCCATTTTTTATCATTCAATGCTTGTTCAAAAACTTGATTAAGAGTCAGCTGCACCTTTTTATCTTGATAATTAAGATCAATTAACTTTGGCAACATTTTTTTTGACGGTAATTTTATATATTTTTTTATATGTATAACCAAGTCATCTTTGTATATTTCTGACTGATACAAAGCACATGTTTTTTTTGAGACCCAATGCTTTACTGAGCCAACTTCAAATGAAATATATTTTCTATGGTCATAAATATTGGATACCTCTTCACTATCCCAATCTATGTAAAAAAACTGCACTATATCCTTCATGCTCAAGGGCACCGTCAAAATTTGCCCAAGCCCTTCTGAAACCAAACCTTGCCAAAAATTCTGTTGTTTAGACTGCCAAAGATACATATACTCTTGGTTGATAATAGCCAAAGCAATATTAAAGCCTAGTTTATCTACACTCAACATCATTTTACCCTGCTGATTGAGTTGAAAACCTGCTAACAAATTAATTTTTTCATTGTCCTGCGTCGGTAAACTGACTTTTAATTCACCGTGTAGATCAGAATATTTTTTTTGTGAGTTTAAGGCATGTGCAATACATTGCTGCTGACTAAAATTCTTATAAGGGTTTATTTTTTTTGAACACCCATACAAGAATAAGCTAATAAGGCCTGCCCATAAAAAACTACAGCTCTGCCAATTTACTTTCAATTCTTTTCTGATCTTCTGCATTTGGATTCATTTTAAGTATTTTTTTATACCATACCTTAGCTTTAGATTTTTGCTCCATCTTGGCATAAGTATCTGCAATATGTTCTTTAATGATTGACTCATCTGATCTATTACCATGCGCCATTTTTAAATATTTCATTGCCTGTGTATATTCACCTTTTTTATAATACGCCCAACCTAAACTATCCATAATATAAGCATTATCAG
Organism: bacterium; assembly: GCA_022763185.1. NCBI lineage: Bacteria > bacterium. The sequence goes on from JALEGL010000005.1 coordinate 12,505, forward strand.
GAGCTATACGGTGTGCTCTTTGAACATAAACAAAAGCATCTTCAATGTTTCTATCTCTTTCTAACATAGAATAACCAAGGTAGTTCAATGCTCTAGCATGATCTGGGTTTTTTTCTATCACTGAATATAAAATTTTTTCCATTTCATTGAATTTTTTTTGCTCTTCTAAAACCTGAGCATAACTGAACAAATACTGTATGTTATCGCCTTCTTTAGATAAATGCTTTTTTAAAACTTCTTCAGCTTCTTCAATCTTACCTTCACTGATGTAAAACCTTCCTAATGCTCTAATAAAACGGTCACTATAATGTTTTTTATTTACTTCTTGCAGATGTTGTTCTGCTTTTTTCTTTTTATCCTGATCAAATAAAATTTGTGCCAAGACCAAATTTGCATCAACATAATATTCATTTTTTTCTTTTACTTTTGAAAAACTTATTAATGCTTGGTCATATTCACGGGTTTTTTCTTGTAGCAAACCAAGATAATAATAAGCAACATCATACTGGGGGTGGTGCTTAAGCAATTCATTCAAGTAAGATTTACTTTGATCATACTCATCTAAGTAATAATGATTGATTGACAACTTACTCAAGTATGTTGCATTTTTATTTTCTTTTTCATAGAGCTTGAAAAAATGTTTTTTTGATTTTTTGTATTGTTTTTTATTCAAATAAAGTTCAGCTAAATGCAAACGCATCAAATCATCATCCTTATCTAGCTTTAAAACTTTTTCATAATGTTTGTAGGCTTGATCATAATTGCCTTCATACTCTTCCAAATAACCCAAAGCTTTTATATTGGGTAAATACTTAGGATTATATTTCTTTGCTTTAACAAAATATGTTCTAGCCTTAGCATAATCTTGCTGCTCAGAGTATACCCGTGCTTTGTAAAAATAAATAATATGTTTTTCTTTAAATTGTTTCTGGGCACTATCTAAAACATACAAAGCTTCTGGATAGTTTTTTTCTAACATATAAACATGACTCAGAGACATGGCATCTTCAATGGTTGCTGTATCTTTCTGATCAAAAAGTTCTTTGTATATTTTTATAGATTTATCTGTATTACCTTTAGATAAATATAAGCTTGCCAGTAACCTTTTTGCAGTATCATTTTTAGTTTCAAGCTTATCTATTTGTTCCAGTTTTTTTTGTGCTTGATCTATTTTTTGTGCTTGAAGATATAAAATAGCCTGTTTCAACATCACTGTATCATCTGTTTTATCTTTTTTATGCTCTTGGGCATAGTGTTCTTGCGCTTTTTTAATATCTCCAGAAAATTTTTCATTTACTTCATCGATTAAACTCGCTTGTAGAATTGCTATTGTATTTGGTTTTTTTTCATGTTTTTTTACAGAAAAATCACCCCGCTTTTTACCTGCACAGGCTCCTATTGCTAAGGTTAGCATTAATGCAATTATATGTAGTCTGTTTTGTTTGTTTAACATAGCTTCCTTATCTCTTGATTCATTACAAAAAAATGTTCGATAGGTTTCATTGGCTCTTTATAACACTTAATTCAATACCAATTTGGCCATTCTAGTACAGTTTTCTAATTTATTCTATAACTTAATCCTCACCACTCAAGATAAGCTAATGATTAATGAGCTTCTTTTATCATCCAAAGTCACAAAAAGTTAAAGCTTGCGCTGCCGCTACAATTGCGGCTGTCTCTGCCCTCAAAACATTAGGCCCTAAAGATACTGACTCAAAATCATGTTGCAGAAACAGCTCTTTTTCAGATACATCCCAGGAAGCTTCAGGTCCAACAGATATTATAACTCTTTGCCTACTATTCAATTTAGGTAAGAACATACTGTTCTTTGTCTCATTTTCATTGAGGAAAACTTTTTTTTCTGCTTTTTGAGAATTCTTTAATAAACTTAATAAATTGTCTTGAAAATAAATATTAGGCAAATAAGGGTTCCCACACTGTTTTATTGACTCTATTGCCTTAACATGCAGTTTTTCATGGTGCTTTTTTTTATCTAATATTTTATGACTTCTTTTACTTTTTACAAAGTAAATAGACGACACACCTATTTCTGTTAATTTTTCTACAATTAATTTTGCTTTATCTAAAGACAGCATGGCAATATAAAATTCAATCGTACATATTTTTTTTAATTCTTGCTTAAAAGCAATGACTTCGCATTTATCTTTACACAACTTAACTTGTGCAACACCACCCGTGCCATTGAGTGCCGTAAAAACATCACCATCTTTTTTTCTTAAGACTCGCTTGAGCCAATGACTTTGGTTTTTATCCAGTACCAAGTCAGAGCTGTTCTCATTCAAACTTTCAAAAAACAATCTAAAAACCTGTGCATCCATATAGCTGCTATATGTTTCTTTGACTGACAATATTCACCCGCTCTCGCTTACAAGCCTCTTGTAAAAAACCAAAAGCATTATTCAGCATTGAAGCCGAGTCATATATACAATCATTTTGAGTGCTGCTGATCCCTAAATTAATACGGATAGGAGCATCACCGTACTGTTTAAAATTATTTTGCAATCGATGCGCAAAGATTAAGGCATTATCCAAAGCTGTATTTTTTAATAGTATACAGAAAATATTATCTTGATAACGACACAAAATATCGTAACGTCTTGAACTTTTTTTTATTAACTCTACATGGTGTTTGGTGTCTTTTTGAGCTGATTCGGTCTCAACACTTAACATAACACAGCTCAAACTTTGTCCTGTCTTTTGGGCATAGTCCAACTCTTTGCTAAAGCGTTGTTCAAAAAAATCTTTCTTCAACACCCCATAAGAGTCCAACATGTTTTTCTTAAAATTAAACTCATTTAAACTAAGTTCATCGTAACTTTTATAAACAAACTTTAGTTGAAGCTCACCAATTTGAATACAGTCATTTTCCTTAATGCTAGTTTGATAAATACTCTGACCATTAATCATCGTAGGATAAACTTTAGAGTAATGACTGATTGTAATGTTTTTTTTATCCACAATATCTAAACGTGCGTGCAACTCATCAATACCTTGCCCACGTAAAGCAATAGCATTATTTTTTGTTGAACCCATATTCATGGATTGTTGATCTATATGAATCATTGATCCAGCATCAAATCCATTCAATACGAGTAAGCACGGTTGTAGATCAAAGTCTGCCTTACGTTGAGGTGATTTTTTACTTTTATTTAACACTGTTTTTTGCATTTATCGACATAGTATAGCATGTTCTATACGCGAATGAAGTCTTTTGTAACAATTGGATTAATGTCTGGAACCTCAATGGACGGAATGGATGCTGTTTTATTTTCCTATCAAAGCAATGAAGAAAACAGTTCTCCCCATTTAGAAATCATAGCCTCACACCAAGTACCTTATAGTCAAGCATTTAGACAGCGTTTATTGGATTGCATTGATGCACGTAATTTAGAAGAAAGCTGTGAATTAAGCTCTTACTGGGCACAGCTGGCTATTGAAACCATCCATGACCTTTTAAAAAAATCCAAACGCCGTCCGCATGATGTTGATGTTATCGCGAGCCATGGACAGACTCTGCTTCATCACCCCTCAAAATTACCACATCTTAATTTTGGCTATACTTTACAAATTGGCTCACCCAGCTTTATTGCTCAACACACTGGAATTACCTGTGTTGGCAATTTTAGACAAAGCGATATAGCCCAAGGGGGTCAAGGAGCACCACTTTTACCTACAGGTCACGCTATATTGTTTAAGCCGGATTCAGGATACAGAAGCATTCATAATTTAGGAGGGATCAGTAACTTAACTTTACTCTCAAACAAAGGGGTTATCATGGCCTATGATACTGGCCCAGCCAATATGTGGATAGATGCTGCCTGCAGACATTACAGTAAAAATGAATACAGTTATGACCCGCATGGACAACTGGCCCAAAAAGGAACCGTTAACCCAAACATGGTCAAAGCCTTACTCAAACACCCTTACTTTAAAGAAAAAGCCCCAAAATCTACTGGTTATGAAACATTTGGAAAACATCACCTTGAAGCAATCTTTAAAAAATTTAATGCTTTAAGCTTAGAAGATGCTTTGGCCAGTGTCACCGATGCCACCGCAATCAGCATTGCTCAAGCCTACCAAAAAGATATATTTCCTAATTTTGACCCTCTTCATGAAATTGTATTCAGTGGTGGTGGCTGTTACAATTTTAGTTTAATTAAAAATATACAGCGTCATTTAGGTAAAAAAGTAACTCTCCAGTCTACTCAAGATTATGGCTGTGCACCTAATTTAACTGAAGCTGTTGGCTTTGGGGTCTTGGCAGTTGAATTTTTACGAGGCAAGCCCAACATTGACCAAGTCGTAACTGGGGCACAAAAAAACTCGATCGGCGGCGAGCTGGCTTGGGGATCTGATCCAAAACATATTGACAGATTAAAAAACAAGTTGTTAATCTAATACTTGCATTGACATGATTGAATATCCCCATGTTTAAAGAACTCATCACGCAAATAAAAAAAAGAAAATTGGTCGGTATTTTTATTGTCGGTGTTTTTTTATTGTTATGCTTTACGCGGTTTTATCAATTGGGAGACAAACCCTACCACCACGATGAATCACTGTATGCAAAATACTCTTATGATTATGCCACACAAAATTTTTACCGCTTTAACCCTATTCTTCATGGACCCATGCTTTTTACAGTACAAGCTTTGTGCTTCAAAGTTTTTGGCGACTCAGATTTTACCGGCAGACTTGGCAGTGCCTTATCAGGAATAATCCTGATTTATTTATCGTGTTTTTTATTGTTTTTACTTTTTAAAAGCCTCAAGCCAGTTTTGGCTTTTCTGACCTTAACAACACTCTCTCCTACCCTAAGTTATTTTTCCAGGTTTTTAGGCATGGATATGCTGCTGAGTATGTTGTTTGTTGCCTGCCTTGCAGCTCTTTATCAGTTTTTACACAGCAAAAAATCGTTTTATCTATTCAACAGCTTTATCTTTGCCTCATTCATGGTTTGCACAAAACTCAACTACTTATTTTATTTTTTCTTTTTATTCAGTTTTCTTCTTGTTTTATACTGCTACAAACGTGAAAGTTTCAGCAATATTCATCAGACTCTGAAATCTTATTTTACTGAGCACAGGTATATTAAAATAAGCTTTCTCATTGCCATACCGATTGTGATTTTTTCCCTCCTTTACTCTGGTTTTGGTCAACACTGGCCAGGTGTTTTAGATGGGCTTTACCGAGAAATGCTACCATACTGGATCAATCAACATAAAATTCAACGTATTCGAGGCCCCTTTCATTACTACCTACCTTTGCTTTTACAATACGAATTGCCTGTTGTTTTGGGAATGGTGTACTATTTTATCAAAATCATCACTTCTTCTAAAGCCTCTATACGTCAAAGTCTTTGGGTTTTTCTGATTTGCAGCATTGTTTTCGTTTTAATTAAGGTGTTTTGGGAAACAACTTTTTCTTCTCTTTTGAGTATCTTTCACTTTAGTCAAGCCTACCATTTTCTTATTTTAGCTTTTTATATTTTTGCTGGGTTTTCCATGACCCTTTACCACTTAAAAAACAAGCAACACTTTTATGCGTTTTGTATCTTTTGGTTTTGGGTTTCTTTAAGCCTATACAGTTACGCAGGAGAAAAAGTGCCTTGGCTGCTGGTTCATATTCTTGTTCCAGGATTTTTATACCTAGCTCCACAGATCAGCAAGACTGTTAACAACAGCTTAAACCATGTTCTTCAAAAAAGACTCTTAGGCTTAGGTCTGGTTATCCTTATCAGTTGGCAATTGTTTAATGTATATCGAGCTAATTTTATTTTTAGCGCGCACCCAAAAAATTTACTGGCCTTTACCCATACCTCCTGGGAAACTAAAACCATGGTCAACAAACTGTTGGCGTGCAAAAAAACCAATCCAGATATAAAAATTGAAACCCTAAATGCCGCATCAAGTATATGGCCCTTATCTTGGTATCTAAGACATTATCATGGCTGGTATACGGTCAATCAAAATCCAAGTTTGGATAGCCGTATTTTTATTCAAGACTGGAGCAGACGAGAAACCCTTCAACATCCACAATTGAGTCAATATACACCCTATCGATATAAACTTAGAGAATGGATGGTCCCTCATCAAACCTACAGTGACTTCAGTGCATATTTAAAGTATCTGTTTTTTTGGCAAGCCAAAGACCCAGAAGGTTCACTGGATAGCGTTGTTTATGTTCACCCCAATGCTTTAGACTGTTGGATTAACCATGGCAAACAACGCTGAGCCCTTAAGTATTTATATTCATATTCCTTTTTGTCGATACAAATGCCCTTATTGCGACTTTTTTGTTCTAGCCAACAAAACAGAAGATCATCATCACAACTATATTCACTCTATTGAAAAAGAAATTAAACTTTACCGACTATTACCTTTTAGCGAATCGCCTTCTATCCAAAGCGTTTATTTTGGCGGTGGAACACCAAGCTTAATTGACCCTCAATTGATCCATCGCTTATTAAAATCATTGCATCATCAATTTAAATTTGATTTTGAAAACGTTGAAATTTCTCTAGAAGCCAACCCAGAAGACATCACCTTGGACAAAGCCAAAGCTTGGAAAACAATGGGCATTAACCGAATAACTTTAGGTGTTCAGAGTTTAAAAGCTCAAGAACTCACCTTCCTAGGTCGAGAACATCAATGCCAACAAGCTCTAAACGCAATAGATCTTCTTAATCAAGTTGGTCTTAACAATATTGGAATTGACTTGATCTATCAATTGCCCCAGCAAAGTTTAAATGATTTCAAAAGCACTCTTGATTTATTATTTAGCCACCAATTCACTCACCTATCTTTGTATGGCCTAACCATAGAGCCTAAAACCCCCTTTGCAAAACAGGTCAATGCAAAACAATGGCTGCCCTTAGCCGAAGAGCCGTGCGAACAATTATTTTTTCTAGCCAAAGACTATTTATCCAAAAAAAAATTTCAACAGTATGAGATTTCTAATTTTGCGCAAGTTGGTTACAGGTCAAAACACAATCAATGTTACTGGCAGCATCAAGCATACTGGGGACTAGGAGCATCGGCTCATTCATATATACCCAAAAACAATCAAACTCATCAATCCGCCAAACGTTGGTGGAACCCAAAAAATTTAACACAGTATTATCAAGCCGTTGATCAGCAACATTACCCCTACGAACATGAAATTCTAAATGAAAAGCAAAACTTAATAGAATATATTTATACCCACTTAAGAACCCGTGGAATTGAGCTTATTTATATCAAGCAATATCTAAATACAAATCAACAACAGGCCGCTTGGCAAAGCCTTGTTCAAGATTTGATCAAGCAACATTACGCTGAACAAAACGCAAGCCATTTATTCCTAACTGCACAGGGTCAAATTCGCTCAGATTGGATTTGCCAAGAGCTTATTAGTATCTTAACTTAAGATAATTAATCTGATTAATATTTTTCTAAAAATAATTTATTTAAATAATTTTTAATCGCATGTTATGCAAATTTTATGTTGGGGAGAAGTTTACTGTTCATTGCTGTTTCACTGTATTTTTTTTCTAACTTTGCTCATGCCCAAACTGACTACAATCACTATCCAAGTTATCTAGAAGATATCGATACTGATGGGAGTGTCAAGCGCTGCTTTGATGTCCTTCCAATCCAAGATTCCTCTCCCCAGCAAGCTCGTATTTTAGATTTTTCATGCCCCAAAGAACTGCACTGCTATGAATGTTCTTTTGAAGGAGCTTTATTTGGTATTGAGTCACTGGCTTATTACAATGGGTACAGTAAGACTATTTCTTATCTCGATGGTGAATTACGCATGAATAAGGAAGGTTTTTGGGACTACGTTATTTTACCACCCTACGATGATGAGCCTATGTATTACGATCCTACATATCAAGAAGAGTACAGCAAAAATTTCTATCGAAGTCGACATTGACTGTTGAACCCAAAAAAGGTTTAAAAACCATAGCTGTATTTTTTTTAAGCATAATTTTAAATAATGTTGAGGTTAAAAATGTTAATTTTTACGCGCTGCAAAACAGTGTTATTGTCGATGCATGTTAAATACCAATAAAAAACTGCAACTGTTGTTTACGCTTACTTTTTTATACGCCCACTGGGCTTGTGCACAACAAAGATCAGCCTACCAAGAGTATCTTAAGGATGTTCGGATAGCTTCAGGTATGTCTGAAAAAAGCTCTCCCAAGCGTTGTTTTGACATTGAAGAGTTAGAGGCCAATACAGGATCAAATAAGGTAGTAATGATTTACGATTACTATTGCCCGCTGATTAATTCATGTTTACAAGAATGCAGTAGAGACCATGCACTAGAACTATTTAGTTCAATGTTTGAAGTAAACGCTTCTGACTATCCTAAGGATTATAAAACACTGCGTATTCCATATTTCTTCTCTGGGACCTTATATTATTCATATGTTTCAAACCAATGGCATTTAGAAAAAAATAATGCCGCAGCAAGCTTTAGTTATAAGGATTACAATTAGTCCCATTTATTTCTAAAAAAATTTAGTGAACAGTGCTAATCAAGCGTATCAATTGCAAAAAAACTGACTTAAATTGACTTAATGTATATAATTGGAGCCATGCTTTTAAAAATTGACCCAAAAATTATTGCTCTGGCTGTGTTTGCCATATTCATTGTGACCGTGTATTCCTTGATCAATAGATTCTTCCCCATTTTTTAGACATGAAAAAAGCCAAAGAAAAACGCAGTAAACCCCGCATAGAAGCCAAAGTACAAGTTATTTTGCAAGGGGAAGATCACATTCACACCGTAACTGGCGATTTGAGTAAAACGGGTATTTTTCTAAAAACCTTATTTCCTTTTGCCAAAGTGGGAGAAAAATTAAGCTTAAAGATAGCTCTTGCTGATGATGATCATTTCTTTAAACTTAAAGGTAGCGTTGTTAGAGTCAACCCCATGAATCAAGTAGATAAGCCAGCAGGATTAGCGGTTGCATTCAATAAGATTGATCCCCGTTACTCTAGAAACTTTGAAAATATGCTCTTACAGCTCTTTAAAGGCAAAGGCCTGGGCTGTCGCAAGTATCCCAGAGCACAAGTTGACCTAGACATTGAACTGAGTTCAAAGGATCACTCTCACCAAGCTTTAACCCATAATATTAGTATGGGAGGCTTATTTATAAAAACAGAACACCTCAATGATTTCAAATTGGGAGATAAGGTAAAAATCAATATCATCCACCCCTCTACCAAAAGAAAATTTTTGGTTCATGGTGAAGTTGTCCATCTCAAGCAGTCTGAGCACTTAAAAGGGGTAGGTATAAAGCTGGTTAAATTGTCGAATAAGCGCAAAGAAGATTTACTGATCTATTTTAAGAGTATTCTTAGTTATCAAAAAAGAAAATAGTTCAAAGCATCTCAGCAAAAAAGTTATCTTTGGGCGGTGTCAATCATGTTTTTTTGTGGTACATAGCCCATCATGGCTTTACGAGAAGTATTAACCTTTCCTAACCCTATTTTATTAAAACGCTCACAAGATGTTGAGGTTTTTGATGATGACCTACAAACCCTTGTAGAAGACATGCATGAGACTATGCTCCATGAAAATGGTATTGGTCTGGCAGCTCCGCAAATTGGTATTTTGAAACGACTTATTGTTATTCAAATCCCCGAAAGCGAAGACGATGAGGGAGAGTTTTTTGCTTTTTGCAATCCCGTCATCAAAGAAAAACGTGGAGAGGCTAAAATAGAAGAAGGCTGCCTGAGTTTACCTGAATTTTATGTTGAAGTTGATCGAGCCAAAGAAATCACGCTTGAAGCTTATACGCCAAAAGGTAAAAAAATCAGGCTTGAAGCCGATGGGCTGTTAGCCATTTGTATTCAACATGAAATTGATCACTTGGATGGTAAACTTTTGGTCAATTATGTCAGCTCGATGAAACGTGACCTCTACAAAAAACAAGTTTCCCATAAGGTATAGTTTTCTTTGCACCCTAAAACTCAACGCATTGTATTTTTTGGAACGCCTGAGTTTGCAGTACCCTGCCTACAAGCCATTATTGACTCTGGTAGAGATGTTGTTCAGGTCATTACCCAGCCTGACAAACCCAAAGGTAGAGGTAAGCAATTGGCAGCTCCAGCAGTTAAAATATATTGCCAACAACAAAACATCCCTTATCTTCAACCCAAAAAAATAAAAACCGAAGCTTTTTACACTCAATTGGAGCAATTCAGTGCTGACATCTTTGTTGTGGTTGCTTTTGGCAGAATTTTTACACCTCGTCATTTAAACATTTGTCCTTATACACTGAATGTTCATGCCTCTTTATTACCCAAATGGCGCGGGGCTTCCCCTATTCAGAGATCTTTACAATATGGCGACAAACAGACTGGCATCTCTATCATGCAATTGGTAGAAGAATTGGATGCCGGAGATGTTATGTACCAAGCTGCAATAAACATCACCCCCAACATGCGTTTTGAAGATTTATCACAGAAGCTATCCTTACTAGGTGCAGATTCCATCGTTAAAGCGTTAGATTTGATTGATCAAGACAAATCACACTTTAAACAACAGGATCATGATCAAGCCAGCTTTTGCCCGCCTATCAAGGTGGAAGAAGCACATATTGATTGGCAACAAAACAGTTTGGACATTCACAACCTCATTCGCGCTTTCCATCTTTGGCCCGGTGCTTTTTGCTTTGATGGCCAGAATAGAATTAAAATCTTACACAGTCAGTTATCTGACCCACCTGAGCATTGGCGAAATGAAAATAATTACAGCTGCGGTCAACTTGTTTATGGGAAAAAGCAACTTTGGGTCAAAACGGCTGATGCTTGGTTAGAAGTCTTGGAAGTTCAAATGCCCGGTAAAAAGCAAGTGCCTACACCGGCCTTTCTTGCTGGATATAAAAATAAAAATATCCAGTCTTGGCAATGATTCTTTCCTTTAGAATGCTTGGCTATGGGGAAAGCTTTTGTTTTTTTCAGCTTCGTAGTATGTATGGCCCATGTCAAAAAATGTTCTTATAGCTCCCTCTATATTATCTGCTGATTTTTCAATTCTTGGCCAAGAAATTAAAGCCGTGGAACAAGCTGGCGCTGATTGGCTGCATATCGATGTGATGGATGGCCACTTTGTACCTAATTTAACCATGGGCCCCATGATTCTTGATTCCATTAAACAATGCAGTGACCTGTATTTGGATGTGCATTTGATGGTCAGCCATCCTGAACAGTGGCTTGAACCTTTTGCTAAAGCCGGGGCCAGTGGACTCACCATCCATGCTGAAGCTACTCCTCATATTCAACGTTGTTTAAGTGCCATTAAAGACCTGGGCCTAAAAGCTGGCCTGTCCTTAACACCGTCTACACCTTTATCTTTTATTGAGCACATTATGGATGATTTAGATTTACTGTTATTGATGACGGTTAATCCTGGCTTTGGTGGTCAGAGTTACATTTCTGCCATGACTCAAAAAATTGCAGCTGCCGCCGAGCGAATACAACACAGTGGTAAAAATATTATTTTACAAGTTGATGGTGGTGTGAACCGTGAAACGGTTGATGCAATAAAAAAAGCCGGCGCCCGATGTCTGGTAGCCGGCTCAGCTGTGTTTAAAAGTGATAATTACACATCCATTATTAAACAATTAAAACAATAAACAACAGTATCGACCGTTTTAAGCTCTAGGACCTTTTGTGCAAAGCAAAGTATCTAAGTTTTGAGATATAGAGCTTAAATTCATAAAATCTTGTTGATCTATTTCATATTCAGGGAATGCTTGGCCACCATTAATATGATTGCCAACTTCATGCGTATCATCCATCACAACCGATACCTTTTTAGATCCCATCTTTACAAATAAAGCATCTTGTCCATATGCAGCACTTAATGGAATTTCATTTTCTAAAACAAAATAAATCGCTTTTTTTTCAGACTCAGTTTTTTGCATATTGTTAAGAGAGTTAACACTGTTTTGTAAACATTTATCCAAAGTTGCTATTTGTAAACTATAAAACTGAGAAGCATCATTTTTCATAATATTTTTTGCTCTTCGTAAAATATGGTTTACACCTCCAGAACAGTAATACTCAACTCCTGCATCAAAATTGTGTTTATCAATCGCATCCTGAAGATTGTATTCATAAATCAAGCTCTGATTGCATTCACTATAATTCTGGGCTTGAGCAAAACTCACACAAAACACCCCTAAAAAAAACACTAAATATTTAAATTTATTCATTTTTCCCCTTTCACTCCATCGTTATACAATTTTTATTCGATGCTTACAAGTCGCAACTTTTAATCTAGAACCGCTGTTTAAAGCCTATATAATAGATAGAACGATCGTAATTCAACTGTTGTGAGCTTAAGTCATTGGAAAAACTGGTGTATTTTAGCTCTAAATGCTGTTTAGGCGACATGTGGTAACTGACTTTGGCCGCATAGGAGTTAAAGGTTTGCCCCTCTGACTCTGTGAGTAGAAAACGTTGGCCTTCATCATCAAAGTCAAAAACACTGGGAAATTTGTTCCATTGAACAGTACCAGACAGGTAAATACTGACATAGGGAATTCCACTGGGACGTTCACCTAAATCATAAAACAAACGAAACATCATTTGATGTTTCACAAAGGAAAAACGGTCAATGGAAGAGTTTGAATCGGCATAGGTATAGCTTAATCTAACATTGGGCTTAAATGGGTAAGCAATAAAAAAGCCAATGTCATGATTGCTATCCTGACGGTTAACATCTAAAAACTGCTCCAATGAAAAAATATAGTTGGCTCCTAATTCAAGGTATTGATTTAAACGATGTTCTACGGCAAACCGCAACCATTCACTGATATTGCTAAAATCATCGTTGGCATAAAACTGAAAAAGTCTAAGGCCTGGTTCAAAAATATAACGGGTATTGTTGTGTTTATACATCGCTCGCATATGTAAGGCTGGCATGACATAGTTTTCTTCAATATCAAAATTGCTCGATAATTCTGATTTACGCTCAATTAAGACTTTTAATGAAGGCCGCCATTCAAACGTGAACTTATTTTTTTTGTATTGTGTTGATAAACTGAAAGATTGTATGAGCTGATCCTGGTTGTTTTCCTGAATAAATTTTTTAACCCCTTGCTGATAATGGAAGTAGCCTTGAAAGTTTTCTTTATTGAAAACTTGTTTTTTAGACATGTAATGCCCTCTTAAAACAAAGTCATCCTTTTTTGTTCCAAAATTTTTATAGACATTGGAGTCGTATTCAATGCCAAGCTGAACAAACTGCTCTTGAGCTACACCATTGCTTTGCCAGATAAAAAAGCTTAAACAGTAAATACCCCAGAAAATGTATTTTGTTTTATTGTTGATTAAGCTCATTAAGAATTTTCAAACGTTCTGCTTGTAAAAAAATCAACCTGGCTTCTAGGGTTTCAATGCTTTGATCCAATAAAGCTTCGTTCTGAGAAAAGCTTTGTTTTTGTGCGATCCGCTTTGCTTCAATGCTACTGATATCTCTTTGCGCATTCTCACCCAACAGTCTGTCTGTAGTTTCAGGAATGTTATCCCCAGGGTTTTGTTGATTATTACCGGAACCATTCAACGCATTCACAGCAAAGTCATCTGATCGATTACGGTTGCCTGAATGAATGAATTGACTTTCTGAAAAAAAAGACTCTTCTTCCAGTGTATCCATCAGAGATGTATTGATAAATTGTTTTCGGCGAATATTTTTTAAGCTACTTTCAACCATGGCAATTTTCTTGTTCATGCCTGCCAATAAATCTTCAAGCGCTAAAATAGTTTCTGGATCTAGGTCTTTAGGGATGGCAATTGGCTCTTCCTGCTTAATACTAAAGTCACTTCTACTATAACGCTCATAAAGTGCTGTTAACGCTTTTACTTGTGGCTTTGATAAAGCTTTAGTTTTTATTGAAGCATTTTTTGTATTACTGAGTTGCTCATCAATACTTTGTAACAACACCTCATTTTGTTCTTCTACAGCTCGCTTTGCTAATTTCTTTTTATTCCTCAATCGCTCTAAATTCTTAGCTTGGGCTTGAAATATTTGATATTGGTGATTGAGCTTGATGGTAGATACAATATCTTGTGCATCTTTAAGTTTTTTAATCTCTCGATGATAGTGTTTAAATACTTTTTCTTCATCCTCCAAAACCAGAAGATGCTGCTCATATTTTTTCTGTTTCGCGTCTAATGCGGCTAACTCAACTTTAACCGACTGAGGAAGGTGTTCCATAACAACAGTATCACCTTGTGCCAAAGCAAGTGTGATGGCAAAAATACTCGTCCATAAGGTGATTTTGTAAAAGTGAAACATATGCTTAATTCCTACTTGTATTTTACCATAAAAAAGCCTAAAGCTACAGGTTCATTCGCATTAAACATAAATTGAAAAAAATAAATATTTTCAATATTTTAGAGTTATTTTTGTGTGTACTCGAGCGCCTTTTCACGTAAAAGTTTGGGTGTAAAGGGCTTAGGAATAAAATCATAAGCCCCTTTTTTAATACATTCTACAGCAAGCTCAATATTGCCAAAAGCAGTAATAAATACAAACTTTGCCTTACTTTGAATACTTTGATGTTCTGCCAACACCTCAAGACCGCTGATATCTGTTAAGCGCATATCACAAAATATTAAATCATAGTGGCTGCGCTTAAGTAAGGTTATTCCCTGTTGCCCTTTATACGCCAAGTCTACAACATACCCTTCTTTTTGCAGAATTTCTAACATGCCTTCACCCATGGTGGCATTGTCTTCTATAATTAATATCTTAGCCATATTTAGGTAACCCCACCTTTACAACAGTGCCCTCTTCATAAACAGACTGCACCTCTATAATGCCACCATGCTTTTCAACAATTTTTTTACAAAAAGCTAACCCTAAGCCCATACCTTGGGCCTTACTGGTGTAAAAAGCTTTGTATATTTCTTTCATATTTTGCTTCAAAATCCCTTGTCCATTGTCTTCAATAATAAAATAAAGCATGTTTTTTTCTACTCTGTAATCAATCTCAATTTTACCTTTCTCAGCTTCAACCGCATCAATGGCATTTCTCATTAAATTTAACACCACGCGCTTGATATAATGCTCATCAAAAGTCCATTTTTGCTCATGTGACTTAACTTGCATGATCACTTTTTTTTCTTTTAACTCACGTTCAAAAGACTCGCTGCATCTGAGCAAAAAATCATCAACATCATGCTCTGCCACATCCAAAACAATGCCTCTGGCAAAATCTAAAAACTCATCTACGACGCGTTTCATGGCCGCTGTTTCTTTACCTATTTTTTCCACGGACTTTAAATTATCTGCGTTTTTTAGATCGCTGGATAAAATATCGACATACAAATCAATACCGCCTATGGGATTTTTAATTTCATGTGCAATACCTTTGAGCATCATATCTCTTTCTTGATCTCTTTGTTTTATTTTACAGCGCATGTCTTCTAAGGCATTGGCTAAATACTGTAACTCGCCATCAGCTTTTATTTTAATTGGGTTACTCAATATACCTTCACCAATTTCCTTCGCCTTTTTAACCAGAGCTTCAATAGGTTTAACAATACTGGATGAAATAACTGTGCTAACCACAATAATTAGCAACAAACAAACCATTGCAAAATAACTTAAACTTCGTCTTAAATTATTTAAACTTGCAAAAAACAAGGCATCTGCCTTGAGTACGATCACTGACTGAACAACATTTTGATTCAAAACAGGAACAAAGGCATATTTTTGCATGGTTCCCAATTCAGAAACGTATAAATTTTCAGTCCTGGCTTGTCCAGCCATGGCCTGGAACAAGCTCTTTTGAAAAATATCCAGACCTGCATATTTTACTCCTGGCTTATAGCCCAACCTTGAATCAACCAAACTATTGCCTTGGACATCTACAATATACATATATGCCAGATCATTGCTTTTTACGATTCGCTCTAATCTTTTCTGCAGGCGAATGTATGTTTTACTACTTTCCCCTAAGTCTTTTAAAGCCTTAATCTGCAAGGCATCAAGCTGTTGAGCAAAAGTCTCTCCCAAATGAATTAAACGCACATTCATCTCAGAATCTAAGCTTTTTTTGGCGACACTGTAAAAATACCAAGATGAGCCTGTTAATAAAACAGCAATAGGAACCAGATAGTAAATAAACAGCCTAGCTCTCAAAGTTTTGGTTATAAGTGTTCGCATTGTTTTTATGCTTACAATAGTCTCAAAAAAAAGCCAATTCAGTTATATTTGAAGTGTTTTTTTAGTTTTTTTCTCAGGTGATACTATAGAAAACATGGCTGTTGTTATGCCTGGAATTTTGCTTAAAATTTTTTTTGTTCAGAGTTCAGGGACAAATGAAACAATTAAAACCTGCTTTAAAATCGTATTATTTTGATATGTCGGGCAATTTTTCCTGCTGCATGTCTTCAAAACCTCACACAAGACACTCAATAAACCCAAGTTAGCACTATAAGAACTGAACTCATGAACACCTTATATATTTGGTAATCAGCGTCTAGTTTTTGAAAATCGCTTGCGTTAATAGGCTTATTTCGCTATATGGGGTTGATGCATCTTCTGGAAAGACTGAAAAAATTCACGTACTCGGATACGATGAAAGAAGCAGGCATATATCCTTATTTTAGACCCGTTAATAAAAGTGACGGCCTTCATGTGGAAGTCAATGGTGAAAAAAAACTTTTGGCCTGCTCTAATGACTATGTTTCCTTGTCGACCGATCCTCGTGTTATTGAAGCCTCTGATCAAGCTTTAAAAAAGTATGGAACTTCTTGCAGTGGCTCACGCTTTCTCAACGGTAATACAATAATCCATGATGAACTGGAAGAAACATTGGCTGACTTTCTTGGCTATGAAAGTTGTGTGGTTTTTAGTACTGGTTTTTTTGCCAACTTGGGTAGTTTGACCGCCTTATCTACTAAGAAGACCGTTATTTTCAGTGACAAAGAAAATCATGCCAGTATTGTTGATGGCAACAACCTTTCCTTGGCTAAAGTGTGCCGGTACCACCACAATGACATTGAACGCTTAGAATCCTTATTAAAAAAATACGAAGATACCGAAGAAAAAATTATCGTTTCTGATGGTGTATTTAGTATGACTGGTGAATATGCTCGTCTTCCTGAACTCGTTGAACTCTCCAAAAAATACAAGGCTTTTTTATACATTGACGATGCACATGGCATTGGCGCTGCTGGGAAAGAAGGTAAAGGCACAGAACAACATTTTAATATGACTGATAGTGTTGACCTTAACATGGGGACATTCAGTAAATCTTTAGCATCTATTGGAGGTTATGTCGCCAGCAATAGGACTGTGATTAATTACATCAGACATCATGCTAGGGCCTTAATTTTTAGTGCCAGCATCCCTCCTGCCAGCGCAGCTGCAGCTCTTAAATCTTTACAAATCATTCGTGATGAGCCTGAACGTGTTAGTCGTTTGCATAAAAATACAGAGTATGCGCGCCAACTATTTAATGAATATGGCTTTAAAGTTCCTGAACATGGCGGACCCATTATCCCAATCATTCTTGAAGGCGACAATGACATGAACTTCACCTTTAAGTTCAACCAGGCACTTTTTGATCATGGTATCTTTTGTGCTCCCGTTCTCCCACCTGCTGTACCCATGGGGACAACGCTCATCAGAACAAGCTACATGCATAACCACACACCTGAACAAATTGAGTTCATTGTAGAATGTTTTAGAAAAGCCGCTAAAGACCTAGGTGTCTTTTAATTTTTTTCTTTTCAATGATCTGATCAAAAGTACGCCAGCTCCATTAATCATATAAATATAGTAGGTAAAAAATCGCCATAAAAATAAACTTAAAGCCATGTTATGAGCAGGTATTTTATTTTCATAAATCAGTACAAAGGCAGCTTCAAAAGATCCTCCGCTAATCGGCAAGGGTGTTAAATGCAAAGAGTTAAACATCAGAAACTGTGGAACATAGATATCAACAGGCAATAATGAATAGCCTAACATGCATGCAATCAACCACAATATACTGAAACGATTAAACCACCACACAAAAGTTATGCCTACATAGATAAAAAATCGTAACTTGCCATAATTGAGTATATTTAAAAAATAAGCTCGAGCTTGAATGTATTTTTTAGCCAAATTAATTTTTTTAAATTTTCTCTGTACGCCAACCAAAAAAGAATACGTAAATTTTTTACTAAAAACCATCAAAAATAAAATAATACAAAAAACTATAAAAAACACTTTGATCAAACCCGATAACTTATCTTGCAATTGATCATATTGAGTTTGAGAAAAGTACAGGATCAGTGAAATTGAACTGATTAAATAAACAAGATCAATGGTATTTTCTATACCTATGATTGAAGCTGCTTTGACCTTTGGAATATTAAATTTTTGTAAATAATACCAACGGCTGGGCTCACCTGCCATTCTTGAAGGTGTAATACTGGAATAAAAATCTCCCAAACTTGCTACCTGAAAGGTTTTAAATACGGCTACTTTTTCTTTCAACAAAGAAGCCACCTGTTTCAGCCTGAAAGCACGCAGCCATAAATCTAGTGTAGACAATGCCAATAATAAAAAAAGATACCGCCAGTTCAACTCAGATAATGCTTGCTGATCAATAGGAAACTTGCGAAACACATAAATCGTTATGGCAAGCAAGCTGACCGCTGCAAAAATATATTGAACTACTGTAAAAAAACGCTTCATTGATACTTGATTAGCAGCTACCCGTATAAATGCGGTGAGTTTTATAATGCACTCCCTTAGAACTTTCAATGGTTCCTAAAATAAGTTGATTATCTTCATGAACCCAACCCACTTCGCAGGCTGAAAAGCCGCAGCCACTTAATTTTTGTTGAGCATGGGATAATAGGGCTGCTTCTAAACCCTTTTTACGAAATTTTTTTCGAACCCCAAAAGCCATCAATCGTGCACTTTTAATACTCTTCTTCTTAAATAAAAGATTCAATACTCTATAGATATCACTTTGGCCAAAATAACCCTGCTCTACTTTTAACAGCTCGTTAGCATTTGGAATTAAGCCTGAGACCCCAATAGGTACACCTTCTTTTTCAGCAAACAAAAACATTTCCGGAATAATAATAGGCTTAATACTATCTGCTATAATGTCTGCTTCTTCCTCACTCAATGGAACAAAGGTCCATAAATCTTCCCAAGCTTCATTGTATATATCTACAAACGTTCTGATATCCTGCTTAAAGTTTTTTAACGATACTGGCCTAATACTGATTTGATTTCTTTTTAAAATTCTTTGTGCTAGCTTTGAGTAACGTGCTTCTCTGGATTGCTCTTCAACAGGTACATAAAATGAGAGCAAGTCTTTGGCTTTTTCAAGGCCAACTGAATGCAACAAGTTATCATAATAATCGAAATTGTATGTCATTTCAATATAGGGACTTAGATCAAAGCCTTTGACCAAGACACCACAAGTGTGATTGTAAGTAAAGTTATAGGGCCCTATAAAAGATAGTACCCCTTTTGTTTTTAACCATGCTTTTGCATGGTCAAACAGTTGTTGTGCAACTTCTGCATTGTTGACACACTCAAAAAACCCAAAAAAGCCAACTTTTTGCTGTTGATACTTATTGTAAGCATGATTGATAGAAACCGTCATGGTTGCCAAAACCTGATCTTCTTGTTTAACCATCAAAAAAACTGTTTCTGCATCTTGATGAAAAGGAAACTTTTCTTCAAACATACCAACTTTTCCAAGCAGACTTGCACCCAAGTAGTCCATTTTAAGTTTAGGTACCCATTGCTTTTCACCTTGGTACAACTTAAATGGAAACTCTACAAAGTCTCTGAGCAAAGTTTTATCTTCTAGTCTGAACTCAATAACACGCATTATTTTAACAACCCCTGTTTCTTATACCATTGTATGGTTTTATCAAACCCTGTTTGCAGGTCATACTGACACTCAAAACTATGTTGATGCTTTATCTTGTTGGGAGAACACGTCCATGCTGCTGCCAACATCTCTTTGTATTTATCTGAATTATATGGCTGAGGTTTTGAAAAGGTATTTGCAATCCAATCTGCTACTATGGCAACAAATTTAAAAAAAACTTTGGGTAGTTTTATAACTCTGATTTTTTTGACCTTTGCAGCCTTTTGAAATTGATTGATGATGTCTTGCATGCTGTACAATTGTGGGTCTGAGACATAAAAAATAGTTTCTTTCCCTACTTTTTGAGCATCAAGCATGCATTGAATTGCTCTACAAAAATCTTCGACAAAAACCATACTGTAATACTTTTCTTTGCCCTTCATTTTTAAAGCCAAGCCTTTACTTAACAGCTTAAATAAATCCAACAATTGATAGTCATACGGTCCATAAACAATTGGTGGCCTTAAAATGACTTTTTCACCAGAGTAAGCATGCTCTAAAAAAGCTTTTTCTGAACGATGTTTGCTTTCTCCATAAAGGCTAATCGGTTGATTAATTTGGCTTTCATGCTTACATTCTGCCACATCCCCAGATTGTGTAGGCCCAGCAGCAGCCAAGGATGAAATTAAAATAAAGCGCTTTAAATTTGGATTATGCGCAAGCACGGCATCCAACAATTTTTTTGTTCCTTCTACGTTGACTCGATCAAAAGCCGCTTGATCCTTAGCTTTGACACAGCCCGCCAGATGCACAACCATATCCTGTTCAACAACAGCTTGTTTTAAAGCTTTCTTATCATGCAAATCACCAAGAATTTGCTTGATAGACGTATGGTCGAGCTTTTTTTGTTTACGATTAAGAACGGTAATTTGATATTGAGCCGGATCAAGGTGCTTTAATAAGTTTTGCCCAATAAAACCGGTACTGCCTGTAATCAAGATCTTCACATAAGGCTTATAGCCAAATTAACACAAAAAACCATGTTTTTCTGACCTAAAAATGATATTGCTCTAGCATGCAAGTCATGATTTTTATTAAAAAATCAATCTGTTTTTTGATTGTTCTGTTCATGATCAAACCTAACGCTGTTAAAGCCGAGTCTTTTAAAGGCGGTAGAGACATTGCCATGATCACAGCCGGCGTTATCAACCTTTCTTTATTGGTTATGGTGATCCACCAATCAAGTAAAAAAAACAGGAAAAACTCAATAAAAAAACCTATCCCCCTCAACTCAAATACTGAACCAAGCACAAAGCATAGCCCATGAAAAAAGCAACATTATTATACCCACTATTTTTTTTAACTTATTTTTTCCTCGTAAGCAGTAGCCATGGACAAAGTTTTCTAGCCAATAACGACTTCAGATACATTCTCATAAAAAAATACGCCGATACGCATACCCTACCTGGCTTTAACTTAAGAGGCCAACACAGCTATAGCCAACAAACCCTTAACAAGCTCATCAAAGACTCATCGCCAGATGCCAACGCTTATGTTTTTTCACCTCAAAACTATTCTTCAAAAATTGATGCACAATTTTCTTTAAACAGCGGACTATTTTATAACTCAATACCGGATAGAGCTATTATCGATATTGATGCCACAAAAAATTACCTGCTGGATAACTCATCCTTTTTTGATCAGGACAAAAAACTTCAAGATGACAGTACAGTATTTTTTGACCCCTATGTTCATTTAAGCTTTAACAATTCAATCGAAATCAATGCAGGAGCATTTTTCAATATAAATGAGCAATCCAGAGATTTAAATATGGATCTCTACAACGCTAATATACTGCTAAAGTTCTCCAAACTGCGTATTTTGTTAGGAAAAAGCTCCATTCAATGGAACCTAGCAAGAATTCACAGCTTTAATTTATCCAACAACACGCCTCCCTTATGGGCTATTCGCATTTTCAATGATGAAGAAATTGAGTTTTCAAATTTTTTAAAGTTCTTGGGCCCCGTCAAGTACGAAACATTTGTATCTGTGCTTGATGCCAATCGTAATCGTGAAAACTCTGTTTTGGTTGGGCATAAATTGTCATTTGCGCCAAATAAACGCTTGGAACTGGGCATGAGTTATACCGTTCAATTTGCCGGTAAAAATACTCAAGACCAAACCCCTCTAATCTATTTTGGTGATGTTTTTTCTGACTTTTCCGGTGTCAGCAACCGCAACTTTATTTTTGATGCTCGTTATCAACTGTTCCCCAGACAAGTGGAAGCATATGCTGAGTTTCTGGTTGAGGATTGTTGCGACAATATGCCTATCAACTCTAGAGACTTTCAGAGTCTACTTGGACTGCATTTTCATCAACTTTTTGGAACACTCAAGATGGATGCTAGTTTTGAATTTGCCAAAACCAGTTACATTGCTTACAGACATGGAAATTTTAAGTCCGGCTTCATCAATCAAAACAAAGTCTTGGGTCATCCCATTGGACCGGATGGTCTTGGAACCTATGCCAGAATAAATTATTTTTGGTCAAAAAAATTGTGGTGTTCCGTATTAGCTGGTTTTGAATCAAGCGGCACGGCTGATTTTAAAAATAAGTTTTATGGCAATACAGACCCTAATGTTGAAAGCTCCGAGCACTCTTATCAAGCCGGTCTAAATTGTTTTTGGAATCGCCAAAACACTTCTACACAAAATATATTTTCTCTTAATGGCAATATCACTTATCAACACATCCAAAACTTCAACTACATTGAAAATAGCAGCAGAGATGATGTATTTGTAGGTCTCAGTGGAAAATATGTTTTTTAAACGATTATCAGCTGCTTTAATGATATAAAAGTTTTATAGCTAGGTTACACCTACTAAAAAACTAAAATAAAAAACAAAACCTATTCAAAAAAATTTTCTTCTCACTCTATGGTTTAAAACATGCCTTTAAACATGAACATAGCCTAAAAATTGAGTTATTTTTTGCTGTTCTTTTGCTGGTATTTTTTATTTATTTTCAAGCCGCTGTTCTATGGTTAGTTGTAGGATTGCTTGCTTCTTGCATGATATTATCTATTGAATTGATCAACTCTGCTTTTGAAACCTATCTCGATCATTTTCATCCGGAATTTGATCAAATTGTTGGCCTTGTTAAAGATATATTATCGGCCTCGGTTTTTGTTAGCCAGGTAACAACATTTATTGTTTTTGTAATGTTTATAGTATCTCACATTATTTAATTATAATTTAACGGATCTTCATGTATAGCTTACGTCTGTATTCAGCATAACAATACAAACATATTATTTATAAGTCTCGGTACAAAGCGTCTATTTAAGTTTTAGTTTTTTTAAGATAAAAACGCTGTAAAACAAAAAATTAACCAGCTTGTTCAATGCAGCTATCATTATGAAAATAGCCATAATTTCAGCTTGGGAAACAGCATATATTTTTGCTACATTTGCATATACCCCTAACAAGACAATATCTTGACTTGGTAAGAAAGGAATTCTAGTAAAAATAATTTTTACGGCTAAAAATGTAAACCATATACTGTATGGTATTTCTGGTAGAACCACCACACATTGTAAAACTGATAAAGAATAAACAATAATTAGCCTAAACATGTGAATGAAAAAAACTTTTACTGTTGTGTTACTATCAAAATTGATAATTTTTTTACGAAAAAAAATAAAGCTAAGTAAAATTAATCCTACAAAACCAATAATCGATAGCCAGGTCGTTTGACTAATATTAAAAAAGCTTAAAAAACCAATTTGTTCAAAATGCACTAATGTGACCAGAAGAACTAAAGCTGTAATAAATGATGAAAATGATGAAATAATATTGTTATCTTTTATGATTCTAAATAATTCTAATTTATTTTTTCCCCAGTGTTTAACACCATAATTGAACAAGTAAGCTTCGCCTGAATACGAAATTAAATCAAAATTTAAAATTTTCTTGACTAAAAAAACTCTAATCCCTCCCCAAAAAGGAATATTTACAAAACAACTATAAATTAGCTGTTCCGAGAGTGGTAAGGCAATATAGGTGATTAAAAATAAAATATAAAAGTAAGGTGTTATTGGTAACGATGCCAATACAGATTTCCAACCAATTTTACTGATTTCAAAAAAAAGATATATTGATATTGCAACAGTAAAAATTATTTTTAAACTTTTCAGTAAAGTTCCCCCAAAAGGGGTATTCCTAAATTGAGAAAATTTTTCAAAATTTTTCTGAATTTTTGTAATATTGATCATTTCTAAATATTTTTTCGACTAATATTGAATTATCATGTCTTACTATTTCTCCATCAGTTTTTTATAGTAAGGAAGCATTTTGTTATATACTTTATTAGGACGCATACTTGAAAAGTGCCTACATAATTTTCCACCATTTCGACTCACAACCCAAGTTTCTAGATAACCTACCATTTTGTTCAGTTCATCTTGATTTAACATTTCAAAGTTTAAAACATTCTGATTTCTAGGAGGAATAGTGGCCAAAGGACTGGTCTGAGCCCTGTCAATCCACTCTGCAAAAAACGCTTTAACTTTTTCACTGTTTTTCATGACAATAAAACCAGCATTAGGCATTGTTCTTTTTTTAAGTTTCCATGCAGCAGAAAAATTATGCGGGAAATAAAAGTATTTAAGTTTATGTGACCCATCTTTTTGAAATAAAATTTCTATATGATCATACATGAATTCATCTAGCAAGCTCTCTATTGAAACATCTAAGGATGTAGGGATAGTATCAGCATCTACTAAAACAATAGTATCTGCGTTGGATTGATTTATATGGACTTTAACACTGTTAATTTTTGACCAAGCAATATGTAAGTTGTCATAATAAGGCTCTTTGTAATGAAAAAAATTATACCCATAATTGGCTGCATATTTTTTCCATCCTTTGATAGATAAATCTGTGTAAATTTTCAAATTATCTGTTGCAAACATGATAATATCTGTGGTCATATTTGGCTTGTATGCTTTTTGATTGAATATTGCAAACTCAAGATTAAAGTTTATTATTCTATTCACATATTTCGTATCAACTGAACGACTTAGTTATGTATTCTTAGAAAGCTGTGCTTAAAGCTTTTTAGCTTACAATAATTGTCTACCTACTCCTTAAAACAAAACCTATTATTTGCACAAAAAGTGAAAAAATAGATTTACTGTATGAATATCTATATTGCCCTCGATACTATAATTTTTTAAACTTGTTTTGCTACAACAAAAAATCTGGACTCTCACAAGTATCAAAAGTTATTTTACATTGGCAAAAAAACCATTAAAAAAGCTTTTATCTTGACTTTTTATTTTCATAATTTAATTAATGCAAAAAGCTTCCCAATTATCAGAGATTTGCCACCGATTGTTTATAAAAATATGTGCCGTCTTAATCGAATCCATACATTTTCTTGACAGGCATCAATATAAACAAATAGAAGAAAATATTTCAGAATGAAAAAAATTTTAACTTTGACTTTATTAAAAAAATTTTACCAAAAAGGTATTGTATTTCCTTTGAGCTGGTTATTTTGGAAAGCTAAGTTTTTATTATTCACTCTATTTAAAATAAAAAAAATAACTTCAAAATATAAAGTTAAACTTTATTCAAATTACTCAGATTCAACTTTTCATTACTATTTCTGTGGTAGCTATGGAGTTTTTCTAAGTGATTTATTAAGCTCTATAGACAAAAAGTTTTCATTTATAGACGTCGGCGCAAATCAAGGTTTGTATTCAATACTTTCAGCAAAAAATCCTCAATGCAAAAAGGTAGTGGCTTTTGAGCCTGTTGATCAAACATTTCATTATTTAAATAAGAACATTTTACTCAATAATGTTGAGCAAAAGTGTTTCACCTACAATAAAGCCGTTGATAAAGCTCCTGGAACAAAAAATATATACTATGACTCATCCCATACTGGTGTTGCATCACTTGCTATAACAAATAACTCTAAAGGCTCACCAAAAAAAATTGAAACAATCAACTTTAATTTTCTCAATCAAGCCTTTTCTGACTTGTATGAAAATATATATCTAAAAGTTGATGTTGAAGGTCATGAGCTGACCGTTTTGCAGGAAATATTCAAAACAGACAAGTCATACCTGATACAAGGGATTTTTTATGAAGTAGATACAAGGTGGGTTGATCCTACAAAATTAAAAAAACTACTTAGTACCAATGGCTTTTCAAATTTTCAAAAAATTGGAAACTCCAATTCACACTATGATGTATTCGCCACGAAATGAACAATAAATTCAATTGAAAATTGAATTTATAATGTTAAATTATTCTAGAAAACTATGATTTTTCATTAATTATTTCACAACAATAAAATACTTCACCTAACCATTTAAATTAATACCTCAAATTAATTTTTCTAAATAAAATATAACTCAGAAAATATTTGATCAACTTCTCTTTATTGATGCTTTTAAAACAAAACTAATAATTCTCATCTTATAAATTATCCTCTAAAAACTTAGTTTTTATGATAAATGTGAGCCAGTGTGTTTATTCGACTCTATAAAAATAAATCTAGTCTAAGCTCTTCTTTTGCCAGGAATATATTTATTACCCTATTTGCTTTTATCACAAGCGCATATAGCCAAAATAACCCTACAAACAACTTCTCAAAAATCACTATTTATGAGACTTCGGCTGAAACAGCAGGTAAACATAAGTTTATCCTAGACGCACGTCAGAGGATTTATAATAATATTTCAAAAGTTGATGGTAAAGATACCCCTTTTTTTTTAGGTGCATCTATTACTTATGGCTTAAGTCAAAAAACAGACTTTCAATTGGGTGCGCAGGTATTTGATAGCTCATACCTGACAGACCTTGATGGGCGCATTAATAATGGCAATTATGAGTTCACCGTAGGGCTAAAACATAATTTTTTTACCGATATAAGCCGTCAGCACAAAGTCAGTGCTGGTTTTTGGCTTTCTGGCTATCAACGCGGGGCCACCTTTTTTTCTTTACCCCAGACTATTGTTGATGGGACCGGCATTATCCCCAAAATCAGTGTCCACTATTCATGGTTGAAAAAGCATTTAAGCTTTTCAGTAGCACCCACCCTTGTTTTGTATAAAAAAAACAGCGCCAGCTTCTTACCCAGCAACCCTTATAACTTTAAAGCTTTTGGCCCTTTATTTGGTCTAAGCTCTGCAGTCAACTTTAACATTCACAAAAAACTTGGTCTTTGGTTTAATGTTTTTCAACCCATACAGGGAAGCAATAGCCTCAACTTTAACCCTCATGAACCTAAAAAATCTTTGCGTTACGACTTGGGTTTGCAGTATCGAATCAATTCCCAGGTCAGCACAGACATTTTTTTAAGCAATGGCTTAGGCAATGTTGGCGCTTTGAGCCCTTTGGCTGAGTCGCGCATCAATGGCTTGGGCTTAGGGCTGACGGTATACCCTGATTTTCAAAAAAACCAGCTTAATCAAGCGCCCTTCTTTAAAACCCATCTTTTTTCAGTTACTTCCAGTATAGCCAGCAATTCAAGCTACCTCATGATAGATCAGCAGTTTGTTCAAGATTTGAGCATTTTCACCTACATCAACTATGTTTTTGGGCAAACCGATGAGTCAGAGCAGGGTGTTGGCGGCAAACTAACACTGTTTAAATTGACTGACCGTCGGCGTAGAGCACTGCAAATTAGTCTTATGCCAACCATGGCTAGAGGCAATAATTTGCTTGAAAACTTTAGACAAGGCAACAGAGAACTCTTTATGCTAAGCCCAGTTAAAAAAACAATTCCCTTTATATTAAGTGGTGACAATGACAACCCCGGAGACTTAAAAACCTTATGGATCATATCAAGTGCAATGCCTATAGATATTAACCTTTTAAACCGTAGTCATATTCAAATTGCACCTGCTGCAGCTTATGTTCAACGGCGTGGATTGGTTTTTTATGGCTTACAAAATGCTTTAGACTACTTTTTTATAGAAAATACTGCTATATTCTTTTCCAATACCATTGATTTCTCAAACAGTGAGAACGCCTTTGTTGGCTCTTCGCTAAAAAAGAAACTACCGATGGAGTTTGGTATAAAGAGAAATTTTATGTTTTCTAACCATACTCCTTTACAAAAGCTAAGTGCTTCTGTTTTTATTGGTAATACTTTGGGACCAACGACTTGGAATAGATTTAGAGTCAATGCAGAAAACAGGTTCTCTTTTGGACTAAGATTGAAAGCTAATTTTTAACTGTCATGATTTACAAAACAATTATAAACCAACTCTATAAGAAAAAAATTCTAAAATACATTTTAAGGCATCCTATAAAATATAGTGTCTGGCTCATGCTATGTTTAGTGCCAAGTTTAATTTTAGTTCAAAAACTTAAAATTAACAGCGATTTTAAATTTTTACTCCCCCAAGACAAACCAAGTGTTCTGGCTATGAACCTTTTAAAAACACGTAGACAAGAAAGTACGCAGCTTTTATCGATTATTCTTGAAAGCGATGATAAAGATCTCATTGTTAACACTATTGATACTTTAGTTCCTCAACTACAAAAAATAAACAAAACATTCATCAAAAAAGTTAACTATACCATATCGGATGCAAAAGACTTTTATGAAAACAACAAGTATCTTTACCTTGAGCTAGAAGACATAAAAACCATTCGTCAACGACTTAAAGCAAAAATCAAACATGAAAAACTTAAAAATAACCCTTTGTTCTTTGATATAGAAGATAAAAAAGTTGAATTTGATATTTCAGATATTGAAGAAAAGTACAAAAACAAAGATTCACAACAAAACAAATACTCCCCAGACCAGTTTTACAAAGGCTACTTTTTCTCTAAACAGCAAGACTATGCCATTATCATTGTTCAACCTGGCACTGCAATTAGCGGTATTGCCGGCAATGAACGCTTAATTAAAAAAGTAAAGCAAACCATAGAGCAAACCTTTCCCAAAGCAAAACGTCAAAACATAAACATTGAGCTGTCCGGCTCGCTTTATGAAACTGTCTATGAATATAAAACTCTTATTCAAGACATGCTTTCTACTCTCATTTTATGCTTGTCTTTGGTGTTTTTAATTTTATTTTTTTATTTTTTAAATTTTCGGATTGTCTTATTTTTAGTTGTTCCTTTGATATACTCTGTTTTAACTCTGATGGGAATTGCCTATTTTTGTTTTGATTATTTAACCTCTATCACTGTTTTTCTTATGAGCATTATTGTGGGTAATGGTGTTAATACAGGTATTTTGTTGTTATCAGCTTACTTCACTTTTTCTAAAGAGCATCAATCAAAATACAAAGCCTTTTTAAAAGCCACCGACAAAACTGTTTTTTCTACATTTTTTTCTGCCATCACCACCTCTTTGGCATTTTTATGTTTGTACTTTTCAGAAATCAATAGCTTACGACAGTTTGGTGTGGTTGGCTCAATCGGTATTTTTCTAGCTTGGATAGCCAACTTTATGATTTTACCTTTATTTATATTCAACAGTCCCGTTAGAAACATTCAAGGTAAAGTAAGAACTTTTTTCACCGGCATTGCCCACACCATCAGCGAGACCTTCGCTAGCTTTATTCAAAAAAGCTACCCTGCGCTTGCCCTACTGTTAACGCTTTTTCTTTTGTCAACCATCATTCCCATTACCAACTATATACCCAACTCATTAGAATATGATTTTTCAAAATTAAGAAATAAAGTCAGCAACCCAGTTTTCAAAAAAGCCAACAATATATTTAAAGAAGTTAATCCAAGCGTTGTACTTTTTGATCAAGATAATAAGGCTTTTTGCGATGATATAAGCAAAACCATTGATAAAAATGACCCCGACAATTTGCTCGACAGATGTGAAACAGTTTACTCTTTTCTTCCAGAGCAACAGGATCAAAAACTAACAGAGCTTAATAAAATAAAATCTTTACTCAATGATAAATCAATTAACTTTTTAAATAAAAGTGAAAAAAAAGACCTTGTTGAAATTAAAAAAAATCTAGCAAAGCTTGAAAAAATTTCAGCTGCCAATTTGCCAGAGTTAATCAAAAATAAATTTAAAGAAAATGAAACAACATACAATACCATTGCCTATCTTTATCCTGTTCGATCAAAATTAGCGCATAATTCAAAAAATCTTGTTTTATACACTCAAGATATTCAACAAAGAACCGCTAAAGTTGGGAATGCCGTTGTTGCAGGGCAAAGCTTCATTCTTGCGGATCTTATAGCCGCTATCAAAAAAGATGCCCCTAAAACTACACTCTTGTCTTTACTGATCATTTTATTGATTATCATCGTTTTTTTACCTCGGCATCTCATGCTGTATATGACCATTTCAGTTTTTTCATCGTTTCTTCTCATGCTCTTTGCCCAAGTAATTTTCAATATTAAATTTAACTTTATTAACTTTGTTGCTCTTCCTATTAGTTTTGGAATTGGTATTGACTATGCTATTAATTTTTTCTATCAACTCTCTAAACGGCAATCTAATTTAGCACACATCATTCAAAATACTGGCTCTGCCATCATTGTCTGTTCAATGACAACTGTCGTTAGCTACCTATCTTTAATTAGTGCCAATAGCCAAGCTTTGGCCTCTTTTGGTAAACTGGCTTTAATTGGAGAGTTTTCCAGCTTGTTTGTTGTTTTTATTGCTTTACCCTCGTACTATTTTCTCATGACAAAGAAAAAACAATAGCCAAGCGTCTGCTTCACCTCAAATAAGGTAAAAAAAATTTAGCTCTTGATTATCTTTTTAAAAACGTCCACATATTCAGAGGCCATATCTTGCCAAGATGAACAATGTTCATCAGTAAATTTTTTATAGTGTCGTGCTAGTGTTTCTCTTTGCTGATCATCTTTTAATAATTCAACAACTCTTGTTTTCCATTCATCAATATCTTTTGACATTAACAACTCACCATTTTTTTTATGGCTAATTGCTGAAGGAATCCCATCAACATTGGCTGCTAGACATATTGTTTTAGATGATGACGCTTCTAAAGTCACTAAGCCAAAACCTTCATAGTCCCCATGCACTTTTATATTAGGCATCACAAATAAATCTGCATACTGCAGAAGTATTTTAAGCTCTTTATTAGAAAGATTGCTCAAACGGATAATATTAGGATTATTTTTTTGTAAGTCTTTTATGTTTAAATCATCGGTTGGAACACCAAGAAGAAATATTTTTTGAATCAATTTTTTAAGAACAGGAATATTCAGTAAAGTTTTGTATAATTTTGGTTTTTCTAGCTTTGGCCCCACAATCACATAAGCTATAGAGCTGTCTAAAGATGGAACAATATTTTTTCCAAACCACGAAAAACCTTTGCGTACGACTGGTCTACCAATAGACAAAATCACTTTTTTATATTGCTTTAAACCAAACTTTTCTATCGTTTCATTAATATCTTCTTTAGAGAACTTTTGAATGGGTTCTAGAGAAACGCCGTTTTTGACTGGAAATATTTTTTCTTCCACAACTCCACGTTTCATCAACTCTTCCCCAGTTTGAAAACTAACTGGAATAACCGCACTTAATTTTTTTAAATTATTCTTAAGCCAGCGTTGGTAGAAGGTATTGGGATAAACAACATCAAGACCATGTACGGTGACCACAATAGGAGTGGTTATTTTTTTCAAAACAGGAGTAAGAAACAACAGCATGATGAGATCATTGATATAGATCAACTCTATATCCGGATGACGCTTTAATAAACCCAGTACTTTTTTTCCAGCTGTCAAAAAGAACCATAGCTTGCTACCTACACTTTGATAAATATGTTTGTGAACAGTATGCTCTTTTTCTAAGCGTGAAACCAACTCGTAACATTGTTTTTGCATGCCTCCTGTAGAAGGTGGGTACTGATGCGCAAGCACTAAGATTTCCATGCTCATGTGCTTATCATAAATAAAAATGTTGTCCCAGATCTTCTTACGACCAGGAGCACAAACAAAAAATAAGTTTAATCTTACATCTATTTATTTGCCCGGCCGTAAACATCTTCAAGGCGAACAATATCATCTTCACCAAGGTATCTTCCATATTGAACTTCTATCAAATGCAAAGCTTCCTTCCCTGTATTTTCAAGACGATGAGATGCTTCTTTAGGAATATATACTGATTCATTTTCTTTTAAGATTTTTTCTTCATTGTCAATGGTAACCAACGCAGTTCCACTGACAACGGTCCAATGTTCTGAGCGGTGATGGTGATATTGAAGAGATAGCTTGTGGCCTGGGTTGACAATAATACGTTTGACTTGATGTTTCTCACCTTGATCAACACTTTCATACGATCCCCAAGGTCTATGGACTATTGCAGGTTTTTTATACTCATCTCTATCGGACTGCTTCAGTTGCTCAGCAATACTTTTAACCTTCTGAGCTTGACTTTTTGTTGCAACCAATAAGGCATCTTTGGTATCAATAACAATACTTTCTTCTAAGCCTATAACTGCAATTAAGCGATCATGCCCATGGACATAGGTGTTTTTGGTATCTTCTGTAAAAACATTGTTGTTGTTTTTAATATTTCCATCTTCATCTGCACGTGCTGTTGATAAGTCAGAGATCGCATTCCATTCACCGACATCGCTCCAGTCAAAGGCAGCTTTGATGACAATAGCATCAGATGTATTTTCCATAACAGCATAGTCAATTGAAATTGATGTACATTGAGAAAAACTATTTTGCTCAGGGTGAATAACCTTATTGTCTTGTTTAGCCTTATCCATAGCTTGTTTTGAGTTTTCAACAATGTCTGGGTGAAACTGTGCTAGCTCTTTTATATAACTGTTTGGTGTAAACATAAACATACCACTGTTCCAAACATAGTTATTGGTCTTTAAAAACTCTTCAGCCGTTTCTAAACTGGGCTTTTCTTTAAAGTTTTTGATCTTAAACCCATGATCTGTTTCAGAACATTGTTCCCCACACTCTATGTAACCATAACCTGTATGTGGAGATTTTGGCTCAATCCCCATGGTGACCAATTGATCTTTTTGAGCATAACTTACGCCTTCAAGGACTGTTTGATTAAAAAGTTCTTTTTGAATAATTTTATGATCAGATGGCATCACAAACATACAAGCGTCACTATCCTTATCCATTAAACTTTGTGCGGCCAGCGCAATAGCGGGCGCAGTATTTTTAGCTTCAGGCTCTAAAATGATCGCTGTATAATCCAAGCCTATGGCATGTATTTGACTTTTAAGAAGATGTTCAAACCTTTGATTAGAAATAATGATCGGTGGAGCATAGATTTCTCTATTGGAAGTAAGTTCAAGGGTTTCTTGCAACAAACTTTTATCAGAAAAAAAATTAATAAACTGCTTGGGCAAATCTTCTCTAGAAACCGGCCATAGACGCGTTCCTGAACCTCCGCATAAGATCACAGGATATATTTTACTTAACTTTGACATCAACGCTCTCTTTAAATGATTCTTTGTTCAACACTTTGACTTTTCCCCCATAGCAAAAGCTTTACTTAGCTGGTGTGCTTTTTTTGGCGTCCTCATTTTTTTTGTTGCTTGCTTCAGGCTTAATGCTCGACTCAAGCTTCTCTTCCTCTGCATTGGATACTAGCGATTTTTCTTCTTCCTTATTTTTAACTGGCTTTTTTTTAGGTTTTGTCGCCTCTTTTAATAAAATAAAATCATCATAATCCGCTATGGCATGACCTTTCTTGATGCGCTCTGAATCAGTTAAAATACCAAATGCCATGGGGCTTTTCACTTTATCGGTTTCAAAGTATTTTTGATAATCTGCCAATACATCTCTTTCTTCGGTAATCCACTCTCCCATACCATCTTTTCCTGATCGAATCACAATCAAAACCTGTGGATTTTTTCCGGTTTTATAAACATGCTCTCCTACAGGCTCATTTTCTGCCCAGACATATTTTATGGTTTGAAAACGCAATGGGATCAAACTTTTTCTAAAAATAATATAAACTGAAGCCGCACTGTTGTTGGGCTTTGATAATGGCTTACCGCCTTTTGGGTGCTGATGCACACGCCAACGCCAGGACATAATAGGTCTATATTTTAAACTCCAACCTTTAATTTTAAAGGCAGCCACTGCCTTTTTCTGACTGTCCGCATGCAAAAATAAATTGTTATCTTCTTTAACAATAGAGTAGATATCTTCAGCTTCACCTTTTATGTTAGAGACATGCCAACCATTAAAATCTACTTTGCCAACACTTTGTCTTTCAAAATCCTCTAAAATTATTTTTTCTTGCGCCCACGCGCTCACTGCTAGAAATAGGACTACTAAACTCTTTAAAATATGTATTTTTTTAAACATCATGCGTGATTATCCCAACTTTCTGTTTTTTTGCAAAGGAACAGTCAGATTTAGCAAATCTTTATATACGTCTATCACTACCTGATTGACCTGATCCCATTGCTTGGTTTTAGCATAAGCCAATGCTTTTTCTTTTAAGTTTTGCCTTTTGTTTAAGTTTACAACAAGTTCCTGAATACTAGCTGAATAGGCTTGGATATCATCTTGAGAAAAAATATAGCCGGCTTGTGATGCTTTAACAATTTCCTGACATCCTCCCTGATTTGAAACCATTGCAGGGCAACCACTGGCCAAAGCTTCTTGGACAACTTGACCAAAGGTTTCCGTGGTGGAAGGAAAAAATAAAACATCCGCACTGGCATAATATTGCCCTATTTTTTCTGGCTTGATGCTGCCAAAAAAATGCGCTTTGGGCATTTGATTTTTTAAAGCCTCTTTAGCTGGACCATCGCCAACAAAACAAAATTTAATTTTTTTAAACAGTTCTGGCTTGTGTAAAGACAAATCATCGTAGACTTTTCTAATGCATTCAAGGTTTTTGTACCAAACCATGCGCCCGACGTATAAGACATAAAACTTATCATCCCCACCCCAGCTTTGTCTCAACGTAACATTTCTTTTATCCGGAGAAAATTGTTCCTCATCTATGCCTCTACTCCATATTTTTAAGGCATGATTTTCTTTGCTTTTGTCCAGTCCAGTAATACCGTGACTTAACAGTTCATCTTGAATAATTTTAGTAGGGGTAAAAACGGCGTGACATTGATTGTAATGCTGTCTTAGTTTTTTCCACAACCAGTTCTGTAAAAACCCTAACTTGTAATACGGCAAGTAAGATGGAAAATGCGTATGAAAAGATGCCAGTAAAGGAATATCATGCTTTTTGGCATATTTGGCTGCACCATGTCCGGTTAAATCAGGTGTAGATACATGAATAATATTAGGCTTAAATTGTTCTAAAGCTAAGCGTACTTTTTTAGAAAAAAAACCAACCTTGTACTCTGGATAGAAAAATATTGGAATAGATGTCACTTCAAATACGGAAAGGTGAGAAGAATCAAACTTATCCACACAAGGAGAAAAAACCATATGCTCAATACCTTGCTTACTGAGGCTTTTGGACAGTTGAATAAGAGAACGTGCACTCCCATCTGATTTTTCCTTAAACATGCCCGCAAAAATTGCAACTCTCGGTTTCATGAGCGTTTCATAACGTTTTTTTGCCCTGAATAACAGAAAAAAACCTCAACTTATCCACAACCGAGTACCCATAGGTATGTCATACCTATGGGTACTAGTACATAATCTCTTACCCTTTCCCATCACTGAAAGCTGATCAGTACGTAACACCTTTAAACCCCATTAATATTACTTATGGGCAAATTTATCTATCGACACAAAGCATTGTTTCTTGTAAATCCATTTAAATGAAATTATTAGTCACACAGTTTGTCTTATTTTTTGTTGTCTTGCTGCTTTCCTCTAACTTACTGGCTAACCCTAACATACAGACTGTAAGTTTATCTTGTTCAATAAAATTTGATGATAAATTTGACTTTGATATTGTTGGAGCCACAATGGTATTGGCCCATGGAATCGCAGTTGTTACTGAAGAAGGTAACGATTGTCCTTCTGATATCAAGTTTGAGATAATCAAAAATGACTATACATCAGGACAGTTAATCAATGGCAAAAACAGTGCTTGTCTCTATAAATTTGAAGCATTGTTAGCTTCACCAAGAGATCCTGAAAGTTCACTTAATTTCACAGGTACTCTCGAGTGCTCTGTTTTTTAGAATAAGAAAAGTTCAAGGTACAACGAACTAAAATTAAGTTTGTATTTTGAGTTGCATGGGAATGCCACTGACCATGGAACCGCCTATTTCTTCTTTCACCCTTGGTCCTGTTTGTTCAAAACCCATTTTTTTGTAAAAGCCTAAAGCCGTTAAAGATGAATCCAACTTAATGGCATTGATCCGATTCTCCTTGGAAATTTGTAGCATGGCCGCAATCATTTTTTTCCCAAAGCCCATCCCAATAATATCTGGATGAAAATACAATGCCGCTAGATCTGCGCATTTTTCTTTTTTGTTTAAGATCAAACAGCCTATACCTTTGATATCACGTGTGATTTGATCTTCTACAACCCAAACCCAATGCTTATCAATAGCATTAGACCATTTTTTATAATCAAAGGGTCTTTGTCCCCAGCCTGCAACTTCTTCTTTGCCATGCGCATGAATGCATACATTCATAATGGAATACATATGCACATCATGAATGGCTTGTTCATCACCATGCTTGGCCTTACGAATTTGATAATTTGCTGCATGCATACTTTTCGTCAATCACAGTCCATCCATATCGTCAATGGCATAGGCATAATGTTCAATACAAGACTGTTGATGTGGCTGATAAACCACTAAATCAAATTGCACCGTGTAATCACAATACTTTGGATGATGCATTAAAAAAAATTGCGCCAAGCGAATCAATTTTTGTTTCTTATGCCAGTTAAAATGAACTTTGGGTGATATGCTTGTGTGCGTTCCAGACTTTACTTCTACAATCAGGAGGGTCTTTGCCTTATGCATGATCAAATCAATTTCACCCAAAGGGCAGCGATAATTTTTATAGAGCAGCTTATACCCTTGTTTTTGCAAAAACTTCTGCGCTTGCTCTTCTCCCAGAGCACCTAAGGTTTTTCTATTTTGAATTTTAAACAAAAAGTATTCTGATCAACGTTTCAATTGAAAACTCTTTCTATGCAATGGGCTCATCCCGTGCTCTACAATGGCTTGCTTGTGCACAGTTGTAGCGTAGCCTTTGTGCTTAATAAAATCATAGAGGGGATACTCTTCATGATACTGACGCATCATTCTGTCTCGAGTTACTTTAGCAATAATGGATGCTGCGCCAATGGATATACAGCGGTCATCACCTTTGGTTAAGGTGTATTGCTTGATATCCGATTTAAAAGGAATATGCCCATCCACCAAACATAAATCTGCTTGTTGTTTTAAGTTGCTCACCGCAATCTGCATGGCATACAAACTGGCTTGTAAAATATTCATAGTATCTATGCTAGATGCATCAACAATGCCAACAGCATAATCAATGTAAGGTAAGGCAATTAAGGTATCAAATAGTGCTTCACGTTTTCTTTCGGCAATCTTCTTAGAGTCTTTGATATCATACAATAGCTCAAGAGGTTTTTGCTTAAAACACACTGCCGCAGCAACCACTGGCCCAGCCAAGGCACCTCTCCCCGCTTCATCCACACCGGTAATGTGACTGAAATTCATGGTTTGAAAATACTCCTCTAGAGCATAATACTTCTCTGGGCGGTGATGTTGTTGCTCAAATCTCATTCTTCTCTTTCATCTCAAAAGCTAAAATTTAGCTTTTGAAAGTACCTAAAGGTACCGGCTACCTTTAGGTACTTTCTGGGTTTATTTGGCTTTACGCACATGCAAATGCAACTCATCTAAGCTTTCTTGAGGCACTTGTGCTGGTGCTTCGCACATCAAGTCACTGGCATTTTGTGTTTTTGGAAATGCAATTACATCGCGGATGGCCTGAGTCTCCGATAAAATCATGGCCATGCGATCCAAACCGAAAGCAATACCACCATGGGGTGGCGTACCATACTTTAAAGCTTCTAAGAAAAAGCCAAATTTTAAGTTTGCCTCTTCTTCACTGATATTCAATACATCAAACACCTTGGCTTGCATTTCACTGTCATGAATACGAATCGAACCACCGCCAATTTCATAACCATTGAGTACCAAGTCATAAGCTTTGGCTTTAAGCGTATCCAAGGTTTTTTCAGACAACTCTTGTCCTGCTTCCAATTTTGGGTGCGTAAACGGATGGTGCATGGAAAAATAACGCCCGGCTTCTTGGTCGTATTCAAACATGGGAAAGTCTGTGATCCACACAAAAGCATGTTCTTTTTCTGGAGCAATCTCTAAACGAGCGATGCACTCTTTTTTAATCACACCCAAGACTCTGCGCGATACATCGGCTTTATCTGCAACCAGTAAACCTAAATCACCCTCTTTAAGCTCCAAGGCTTTGGCCATGCTCTGCATTTCTTCTGAACTTAAAAATTTTTCTACAGAGGAACTTAAGCCTTCTGGCTTTTGTCTGACCCACACCATGCCTTTGGCACCATGATCTTGTGCCATTTTAACCAATTGGTCGACCTGATTTCTGGATATGACATTGCCGCCTGGGATTCTTAGGCCCCTGATTTCACCTTGACTTGCAACAACTGATTTAAAAACATTAAACTCTGTCTGTTCAAATACTGAATTTAAATTTTTAAGCGGCATACGCCAGCGCAAATCTGGCTTATCTGATCCATACTCTTCCATGGCTTGTGCATAAGTCATACGCTCGAACTGTGCTTCTGGAATAGCCTTATTTAAAACGCTATCCCATACACACGCCATCATTTTTTCAATCAAATTAAAAATCAGGTCTTCATGGGCAAAACTGATTTCCATATCCAACTGAGTAAACTCGGGCTGTCTATCTGCCCGTAAATCTTCATCTCTAAAGCAGCGCGCAATTTGATAATAACGATCAAAACCTGAGACCATCAACAGTTGTTTGAACAACTGTGGCGACTGAGGCAAAGCATAAAAACTGCCCGGATGCACTCGACTGGGCACCAAATAGTCTCTGGCTCCTTCTGGTGTAGCTTTGGTTAAAATAGGGGTTTCTATCTCTAAAAAATATTCTTCATTTAAAAAATTTCTCAAAGCATGGTTTAATTTGTGACGGAGAACCAAATGCTTTTGCAAGCCGTCTCTACGCATATCCAAATAGCGGTACTTTAAACGCACACTCTCACTGACATCACTGTCTTCATTGATAGGAAACGGTGGTGTTTTGGCTTTGGATAAAATATTGAGCTCATGGGCATAAACCTCAATCTCACCGGTAGGCATATTTTTATTCACCATACCCTCTAAACGTAAAAAAACCTTACCTTGCACAGCAATCACATCCTCATGCCGTAAAGCCTCTGCTATACCATGCGCCTCTTTATTGTGTTCAGGGTTAAAAACCAACTGGGTAACACCATAACGATCTCGCAAATCAATAAAAATAACTCCGCCATGATCCCGACGTCTGTTAACCCAACCGGTTAAACACACCTCCTGATCTTTATCTTTTCCAGTCAATTGGCCACAATTATGGCTTCTATAGTTTTGCATCCATACCTACCTTATTTTCATCTTTTAAAACTTGTTCCCGTAAAAAGTCTATGCCCAAATTGTATTCAATTTCTTTTTGCTCTTTACTCATAAAATTTTTAAACAAAACCGTATCATTCTCTAACTCTTGATCACCCAGAATCAATACATACTGTGGATCCAGTTTAGCCACCGCCCTTAAACCTGACTTCATGCTTGTTTTATCAAATACAACATCAATTTTCATGGCTTTGGCCCAGTCCAATTGCCGCAAAGACCAAGCCAAATGATTGGCCTTAGCTTGCGCTTTCTCACTCAAGGGCAACACAACGCATTGTTTTTGTTTTTCTGATGCCGCCATTTGACTGATCATCAACAAACGTTCCATGCCCATGGCAAAACCAACGGCTGGGATGTCTTGCCCTGCAAAAGACTGAATTAAATTATTGTAGCGGCCGCCGCCGCCAACTGCGTTTTGGCTCCCCAAACCCTGAGCTATAACTTCAAAAGCGGTATGTGTGTAATAATCCAAGCCCCTAACAATCCGA
Source organism: bacterium (assembly GCA_022763185.1). Lineage (NCBI taxonomy): Bacteria > bacterium. Next base: position 52,443 of record JALEGL010000005.1, read on the forward strand.
GTATTGATCTCATAAGGAATTTGCATTTGACTCAGTTGCGCTTGAACTTGATCAAAATGAACTTTACACGCGTCCGTTAAATGGTCCAACATGACTGGAGCATCTTGCATGATGTCTTGGGTTTTTGTATCTTTAGAATCAAAAATCCGCATCGGGTTATCTTGCATTCTTTGCCGTGACGTCGCATCCAAATCTGCCTCATATTTTTGTAAATAATTGAGTAAGGCTTCTCTGTACTTTGGTCTACAGGTTTCATCACCAAGGCTATTGAGCATGATTTTAGGCGAAGGAATGTTAAGTTTTTGACAAATTTGATAAAGCATTGAGATCACTTCTGCATCAACGCCCGGTGCATGACTGCCAAAATACTCTACCCCCATTTGATGAAACTGCCGAAAGCGCCCTTTTTGTGGTCTTTCCCGTCTAAACATAGGGCCCATGTAATATACTTTTTGTGGGCTTTTTTGTGCCAAAAGCTTGTGCTGCATCAAAGCTCTTACCGTTCCCGGTGTTCCTTCTGGCCGTAAACTAATGGCGTCACCGTTTTTATCTTCAAAGCGGTAAAATTCTTTTTGTACAATATCGCTCTGTTCACCGGTAGACTTGATGAATAAATCTGCGTTTTCTAGAACAGGAGTTCTTATCTCACTATAGCCATAATTATGGGCAATATCTCGCAATACCTGCTCCAAACGTTGCCAATTTTCTACTTCACCAGGCAATACATCTGGCATGCCTTTTAAACTTTGAATCATCGTCGTACAGTCCTAACTAAAAACAATAAAATAAAACTATTACTCTGTCTCGGTAAGCTTACAAGAAAAAACCTCTTCAAAAGCACTTTTTGCTCGCTCAAAAGACGTTTTAAAATCCAAGTCCGCTCCAGTTTCTTTGGCCAAGGAGGTCATTTGTACACCATCCAAACCACAAGGCAACATCACATCAAAATGACCTAAGTCCGGATTAATGTTCAAGGAAAAACCATGCATGCTCACCATCTTACGCACATGAATCCCCACAGAACCCAATTTTTTTTGCTCATTGAGCCAAGCTCCGGGAAAGCCATCTTTTCTTTGCGCTTTAACGCCATATTGCTGACACACATGAAGCATGACTTTTTCTAAAGCACACACAAACTGTTTTACACCCATGGAAAAGTCTTTCATATTGACTATGGGGTACATAACCAACTGTCCAGGGCCATGGTAGGTGATTTTTCCGCCACGGTTAATTTGGGCCAACTCAAAGCCACGTTTTTCTAACCATGAAAAGCTATGTTTTAAATTTTCACCCTTTTCTGCTCGGCCAAAAGTAATACAGGGCTGGTGTTCAACCATTAAAATTCTTCCTGGACTGCCCTGATGGAGAAGGCCATCCCTGATTTGATTCTGTAGATCTAGAATTTCATTATAGCTTTTGTTTTGAATAATTTGATAGGTGTACGTTTGCATAACTTTAGCGCCTAGACATAACAAAACTTGACTATTTTGGCTATTGCCACAAAATAGTAAGTATGAAAAAATTATATTTATTACTTATTATACTAGGACTGGCTTTTAACTTTAATAGCATTGCTTTGGCAGATCACCATATGCCTGCTGCATGTGATTGCAACACTCAGGATGCAAGTGCTAAACCTTGCGAGGGGAAAACCTGTGATGCTAAAAACAAAAAAGACTGTAAAGGCTGCAAAGGCAAATACAAAAGACATCATTGGGCCAAGAAAAAAATGGACCATACCCAGTTTTATTTGAGTCATGCAAAAGAGCTAGAGCTAGATAAAAAACAAATTAAAACCTTGAAAAAACATCAAGCTGCTTATGAAAAAAAACAAGATCAACTGCATAAGCAATGGCAAGAGCTACATGAAGATTTTGCACAAAAAATCCATGATAAAAGCTTAACTGAAGCACAAATCAAAGAACACGCACAAAAAGTAGGCGCTTTAAAAGCAGAAAAAGTTGAACACAATTTAATGCACCAACACACTTCATCAAAAGTACTGACCGAAGCTCAAAACAAAAAAGTGTGGGAAATGCTAAAAAGCAAAACCCCAGAAAAAAAACATAAAAAATCTGGCAAAAAAAAGCGTAAGAAAAATAAAAAAAAGAAGTAACGTCACTGAATATTTCTCTTAAAAAGCCTGGCATGTGAGGACATGCCAGGCTTTTTTATTATTGTAAATCTTATTGATTGCCGCTTAGCATTATGCTAGCAATAGACGCATGTGGAAGTGGGTACAAAAAACAATTTTCTTTTTAATTATTCCTTTTCTTACAGCTTCTGCCAATGAGCTTTCACCGCAATGGGAAAGTTTTGATCCATACAGAATTCAATATGATACTAAAACTATTTTTGCTTCGGTAAAACTTTCTGATGGCAAAGAACAACTCATTTTTCTTCAAGTTAAGGATGAGACCGACACCTTATTTTGGGGCTTGGCTAAAAGAACTGAAAACAACTATAGCCCTATAGACTCTAATAGGACGTATGGTTTAACACCGTTTGAATTAATGCAAATTAGAGAGTCGGTGAGATATGATAGAATCATGTTTGATTTAATCGTGGGGCGCAACCTTTCCCATCTGCATGAAGTTAAACTTGATGAGGTCTACAAAAACCAAGCACTTTTTCTTTCTGGTGTGGAAAACTTTTTACTGTCTTACTGGTATCAGCAAATTGAATATCATATTCAACACACCTTGCATGATCGCTATCCAAACTTAATTGAAAAAATTCAATTGGGCTTCAGTTTTGAAGAACGCCCAATCAATGCCTATAAAATAGCTTGTCCTGACAATTTATCAGACATCAATCTTATTTGGCTATCCTTAGAGCATGCTAGAGAAAAGTCAACGGTACACGCCAACCTCTATGCTATGCATTATTTTTTGCAGCAATTAAAAGCCCATCCTAAACATTATTGTAACACTGCTATTTGGTTTATACCGATTTTAAACCCTGATGGCTTTGTTTATGCTAACACTTACAATGAAATGTGGAGAAAAAACAGACGCCCAGTATCGAATTCCTGGCAAAACGGAGAAAAAATTGAAAGTTTTGGTGTTGACATTGCTCGCAATTTTTATGACCCCATGTGTCCACAAGACTTTAGACTTAAAGGTGACCAAAGCTTTCCAGATGATGATAAGAGGTTTTATAAGGGAAAAGCTACTTTTTCAGACGATCCTGAATCCAATATATACAGAGGCACCCGCAACAGTGAAGCTGAAACGCGTGCATTAATCAGCTTGGTTGATGGCAACCATTCAAAAATCTCTTTTGATAATATTGTCACCCTACACTCTGCATACAAAGATGGAGGTATTTTTCATATTGATGATCAAGAACCCAGAACTTTGGCTGAATATATGAGTTATGCTCTTAATTCTTCCGGCTATAAAGGTTACGGCAGCTATAATCTATCTGAAATATACAATGATGATATTCCAGGAATTCCTGAACTATACATGCATAATAGAGGTATTCCCATGTTGACGATTGAGCTTAGATTAAACCAAACCCCTTTGTGTTATAACCCATTTGATCCGCCTTTAGAGCAGTATATAGAAGATCAACATACTATTAAACATGCCTTGTTTGCTAATATTCATTATTGGCAAAACTCTATCAACTCTAAATAGTTGCACTATATTCAAAACTCTTGCACCACCTAAAACTCTACAAGCTCACTGCTCTACTTTTTTTGATTAAACTCCCATAAAGCCGGCTTGTTAACTAAAGTTACCTTTATTCCTCTAACACTCCCTACAGGTGTTACGTTGTTTTATCTGTGCATAACACGGTATAATTATATCATGCACTCCCATAAAAATAGAGGTTTTACACTCATTGAACTCATGATTGCTGTTGCAATTCTTGGTATATTAGCTGCTGTTGCCGGCTCAGCATTTTACAGCCATCTTTTAAAATCAAAATCTGCCCAAGGTCCTGTGATTATTAGAAGTTATTATGATGCAGAGGTCGTTTTTGCTTCAAAGAATAGTATCTTGGTTAGAGATTCAAACTACGGTGATGTGGCTTGCAAGCCTGTTCCAACATTCATGAGTGTATGTACAAAAGGTCTTTTAGACAACAATCAAATTGTTGATTACCCTCCTACTAAAAAGCGAAGGTATGCAATTTATTTCAAAGATAAAAACTATTTTACCTACAATCCATCTAACAACACTTGCACCTTTGATGATTATGTCGGACACCCTCAATATTTAGGGTTTTCATACGGGGAAAGTCTTCGACAAAACGGTGATGAATCCTATGTCATTATGCCCACACCAAGTTATTTTCTGGTAAGGGCGCGCAAAGATATTTCTCTAGCCAATGAATACGGCGTTCACATTAATGATACATTGATGATTACAGCTGCAGCCGATCTAGATGGAGACTTTAATGACGGACGCTTATACTGTAGACAAGGCGGTGAAGTTTCTCCTTCACAAGTTTATTTTGCTGAGCCTCGTGTGAGCATTTATGCAAGAGGAATGTACAAGGATAGTAATGGAGATATTCAAGGCTCAGCTGCATTAATCAAAAAAAATGAACTTGAATAATCCCGACAAGCATTTCTCTAAGAAAAAACCATCTTAATATCTGGAGAGCTGTGACTTACAATCACCCTTAAAAAAAGAATTGACCCGAACTCTAAGCTTACCTAAAAATAATGTATTGCGTTATTATTTTTGCCGTTTTTAAAAACCAAGATTCTAAGATATTAATAATAAAGTATTTTTTTAAAAAAACAGTATTTGATTTTTCAACTCTTTTTTGTTTTAATGTTTCACATGGGGAGTTAAAGGAGCGAATATGAGCAAAAAAGTAGATAGTATAGAAAACGTTGATATCGAAAAACTAAAGGCAGAAAATTTACAATTGGATGATGCGGAAATTTATGAAAGTCCCACCCAACGCCAAAAAAACAAGCGTAACCCTTTCATTAAAGACCCTGCTGCCTACGCGGCTTACAGGAACCGTAGAATAAAAAACCGTTTAATCTAAAACCCACCAGAAAAACAATCAACAATTTGAACAAAGCCTAAACCTTAGAAAAGTTTAGGCTTTGCTGCTTACATTTTTTCAACGCGTGGAACACCTAAAAGTTTCAAGCTTGACTCTAAAACAATGGTTAAGCTCTTAACCAGACACAATCTAAAATACTTCTGGTGTTCTGGGGCATCCAGCACCCTACATTTTGCATAAAAACGATTAAACTGCTTAACCAATTCCAAGGCATAATGCGACAAATAAAAAGGTTCTTTTTCTTTAAGGGTTTTACCTAATATTTGAGGATAATCATTGAGACTTTGCAGCAAACTTCGTTCTTCAACCGTTTCAATAGAGTCAATCTTTATTTTATCTGACCACTGGCCCTCATACTTTTCTAAAACTGACTTTGCTCTAACCAAGCCATACTGTAAATAAGGACCGGTTTCACCTTCAAAATTTAAAATCTCATCCCAGGTAAACTTCACATCTCTTGCCAGTTTAGCATTAAGGTCTGCAAATAAAACTGCACCCAGACCAACAGCATTGGCTATGGCTTGCTTATTATTCAGTGTCGCATTTTTTTCTTCAATGATACTCAAAGCTCTATCCTTGGCTTGCGCTATAACTTCTTTGAGTAAAACAATATTGCCTTTGCGCGTGGACATTTTTTCATGACCAAAATCAACATGGCCATAAGCAACATGATGACAGCGATCAACAAAATCACATCCTAATAGCTCTAATACTTTGAACAGTTGTTGAAAGTGTAGTTTTTGGGGGTTACCCACAACATACAGCATTTCATCAAAATGAAACTGTTGATAACGATACTGGGCCGCTGCCAAATCCCGGGTCATATACAAAGAACTTTCATCTTTTTTCTGTATAACACTGACTCCCAGTTTATAGTCTTTTAAATCAACAATCTTTGCATCTTGACTATCTTTTAATAGATTTTTTTGTTTAAGATCAACAATAAGCTCATCAAGCATATCAACATAAAAACTCTCACCCCAAACATGATCAAACTCAACACCTAACTCTTGATAAATAGTGTTGAGTTCTTTTAAGGATATATCTTTAAACCATTGCCACAATTCTTTGGCAGTTTCATCATTTTGCTCCAACTTGGCAAACCACTCTCTGGCTTGATCGGCTAAACTTGGATCTTTTTTTTCTTCTTCATGAAACTTAACATAAAGTTTGTACAAGGTGTCGATAGGGTGCTTTTCTAAGTCTTCAGCATTCCCCCATAATCTAAAAGCCAACATCACCTTACCAAATTGTGTCCCCCAGTCTCCTAAGTGATTGATACGAATCACATTCCAGCCTTGATGTTTAAAAACTCTTGCCAAACATGCACCAATGTTGGTTGTTCTTAAATGACCAATGGATAATGGCTTAGCTATATTCGGGCTTGAAAATTCCAAGACCACTGTCGGTGGGGCATCCAAACTTTTTTTAGCAAACAAATCTCCTTCATTGATGATTGTTTGCAATAGTTCCTGTCCCAGTAAGATTTGATTTTGCTTAAAGTTGAGGTAGGGTCCAAGAGCATTAACACTGTCTATATAACTACTTAAGTTGTGCTTTTTTAGTTTTTCACAGAACTCTTGCGCAATCAGATTGGGAGCTTTTTTAAGCGTTTTTGCCCAAGCAAAGCACGGCAAGGACAAATGACCATGCTCTGGGTTTTGTGGTTTTTCTAATAGTTCTTCAAGAACATCTTGATCCAACTGTAAATACTGTATAAGCGTTTCTTGAACAATTGTTTTAAACTTGCACATAAGAATATCTGCTTAAACACTTTTACCCTTGATCATGTCAAGTAAGTATTTTTTAACTTTTAGTTTTTTTTATTCGTGATAATCTTATAGAAAGTATGGGTTTTGATATCTTGAGTACGAACAACAACTTTAAAAGTCACTTTTTAAAAAAACGTCTTGTTTTATCCTTATCCTTTTTTTTGTTTTTTTCTATCAGCGCCTGCCATAAAACATTAAAAAAAAACAACATGTTATGGGACAGTCACTCTAATGCAACCAAGCGCAGAAGATTGGTTGCCGATGCCTACCAACTGAAGAGAGCTCGATCCTATCAATTTGAAGATGCTCACTTTTCATATGATTGTAGCGGTTACATTGCCAGCATTTTACACCGCAATGGCTTGCTCACTAAAAAGTATGCTAGAACCCAAAAAGTCAAAGGCAATGGTGTCTCTATTCTTTATCAATTCATTGAAAAAAATGGTTCTATTTTAGATAAAGACCAGTTTCCAAAAATGGGGGATATTGTTTTTTTCTCTAATACTTACGACCGCAATCGTGATGGGAAAAACAATGATGTTTTAAGTCACATTGGAATTATAGAAAATGTCAGCAATGATGGCCAAATCACTTTTTTACATCACAGCAGTGGCAAAGTGCGTAAATCCTATTTAAACAATGGCTTTGCCAATCAACACAAAGATAAAAATAAAACGCTGTTAAACAGTTTTTTAAGACGTAGACGTTCCAGCGACCCCAGTAATACCAAGTATTTAGCAGCACAATTGGTGCATTCTTATGGTTCTTTAATTTTAAAATAAACTGTGCTAGTCTTGACTCAAAGCTCGTTATCTCGTAGACATCATGGCAATGAAACAAGATTTTTCCTCAAGCCCTACCAGCAATGTCATATCATTAATGCAAGAAAAGAGTTATGAGCATATCAGTTTTTTCTACGATAAAGACTCTGGTGCCAAAGCGATTATCGCCATTCATAACACAACTTTAGGACCTGCTTTAGGAGGTTTACGTTTTTACCCTTATCAAGATGAATCTAGCGCTTTAAAAGATGTTTTACGCTTATCTAAAGCCATGTCTTATAAAGCTGCTATTGCTGGTTTGTCTCTTGGCGGTGGAAAATCCGTACTCATTGGTAACCCAGAAACTGACAAAAATGAGGCCGTCTTAAAAGCTTTTGGCCGTTTTGTTGAGCGACTCAATGGCAAATACATTACCTCTGTAGATTCCGGCACCTCTGATGAGGACATGATTGCCGTAAAATCCGAAACCAAACATGTTACTGGTGCCCCACCAGAGTTTGGTGGCTCAGGTGACCCATCACCGATGACTGCTTACGGTGTTTTTAGGGGCATCTTGGCCAGTGTTGAGTTTCAATTTGGCTCTTCCGACCTTTCTGGCAAGCGCATTGCCATGCAGGGACTTGGTCATGTTGGCTACCCTCTTGCCAAATTGTTGCATGAAGCAGGCGCAGAGCTTATTGTTACGGATATCAATGAAAAACGGATAGAACGTTGTAAACAAGAGTTCAATGCTAAAGCCGTTAGTTTAGAAGATATTCTTACGGTTGAATGTGATGTTTTAGCCCCTTGCGCATTGGGGGGTGTAATTACTGAAGCACTCGTTCCCCAACTCAATACACCCATCGTTGCTGGTGCTGCCAACAATCAGCTGCAGAGTCCCGCCATCTCAGAGCTCTTATTTGATAAAGGTATTATTTATGCACCTGATTTTGTCATCAATGCCGGAGGTTTAATCAATGTTGACCAAGAACGCCATGGTTATGATGAAACTGCGGCCAAAGCCAAAACCCATCAAATACATGACACTGTGTTGACGATTTTAAACCGCTCCAAGCAAGAGAACCAAGACACAGCAAAAATTGCCATCACCATGGCCAAAGAACGAATTTATGGCTAGTATTTTGAATTTTAGTTCTTTTTTGAAAAGCTAAAAAATTCAAATCCCATATGATCAAAGGTAACTTTACCATCTGTCACTTGAGTGGAAGCGACATCAATTATTCTGCGCTTAAATCACTTATTAAGTTACATGAAAAAAAACTTCACCTATCTCACTTTGCCTCTAATCCTAACAACACAAGATTATCGTTCAATGTTAATCATACATCAAATGACTTAGATAGCTTAGAAACGGCTCTTGATTTTATTGCAAGCCATTTAAATAAAAAAAACTTTGGAATTGAGGAAATTTCTTTAATTCTCCACCTTGAATATGTGGATCAATGCAATTGGGAATACAGCTTAGAACAGCTTAAAACCCTTACCAAACTTAACTTGTCTCTCGGCATAAGCTGCTTTGCAAGCTAGCTTATTTTTTTTCTTCTTTGAGTTGTTCTATGTAATCTCTACGTTTTTCAAGAATATCCAGAGCAAGACGGGCTTGTTTTTGAGCTTCTGGATGGGTTTCTCTATTGAGCGCTTGTTGTAGAAGTGCCATGCTACTCATGGAACCCATACGACCCAATGCATACAAAGCCTCAGCTCTGACTTCATGCGACGCATGGTTCATGGCCTGATACTCTAACTCAACTTTAGCACGCATATCTCCCATTAAACCCAGTTGCCGAGCCGCATTTTTTTGCAACAAAACAAAAGGACTTTGTTTCAAAGTATTCAACCAAAACGAAAAGTGTTGATTATCATGATAAGTATCCGCTTGTAATGAAGACAATCCAAAACAAAACATAACTATTGCAAAGCAAGCTTTGCCTTTTAAACTTCTTAAGAAATATTTAATATGCTTGTTGAATGTATTTTTCATCAAAAACTGCCTTATCTATAAATTGTTGTGCAAACCGTTTACAGTTACCTTTGTACAATTTCTTTTTCATTTTGGCCAGTGTGTTTCTATTTTGCGGTAAATTGCCTGGCCGAACTCCCAGCAGCAAATAAGAAATAGAACGTCTTGCCGGCAGAACTTCACCTTTAGCCTTACCCAGCACAGTTGTGTAATCCACATCAAAAAACTCTAATTCAAGGTAGCGTAGCTTGGGATAACGAGCAAAGATCTCAGAGGCACCTTGACCGTACTTTCCTCGCCCAAACAATAACCAACGATAGGCATTACAAATCTCTCGCTCACTATCTCTGCCTTTAAGACTCCGCCAGTAAGTAATTTTTGCAGCATAGGCTTGACCATTGCGCAAACGTTTAACAGTCACTTTCTCTTCTTTGCTGCGCAAATGCGGTTGGACCAAGTAAATTTGCATCAGCTGGTCAATGTTTTGCAATTGATTGTAGTTTTGAGCAAAACCTATGCTGGTCAAGACCAAAAAAGTTGATAACACTATATTTCGCATTAATGCTTCATTATACCGCAACTTGCGCAAATGAAAAGCCTTCAAACAAAGCGACTTAAAAACTCTGATCAAACCCTAAATAAAATTTTATGCCACCATGCTGATCATCCAATGTTCTGGCAGCATCAAAACGAATAACCGATGGGTTAACTCCAAAATAATCGACATGGAAGCGTAAGCCATAATTGGCACCATAGGTAAACTTTAGTACATTCCATAAATCCCCAAAGCCTGTGTTGGCTGCATTTGGATTTAAAACTTGTTCAGCTTGCTCCTGAACCGTTGCAGTTACATGCCCTGCATCCAGACCAAAGGCTCCCTGAATGTCTCTAATTCTAAACAAACCAAGGTTGATATCAATATCTTGCAACAAAAAATGTCTGTACTCAGCGCTGCTAAGTAGTCGGTATCGCCCTTGAAAATCTTCATCATTAAAAGAAATACCTCTTATAGCTGCTGGACCACCCAATCTTGGCTGAATTTGACTTGGGATACCTTTTGAATTGACACTTATATTGTAACGCAAAGCCAATAAATGATTAACGCTACTGACTGGAAACACCCACGAAGCACCGTGATTCACACTGATATAATCATGATCTGCCCATAAAGCAGAACTTCCCCATTGGACTGAAAAAGAACCACCCCAACCAGATAAAGGGTTGGTGAAAGACAGCTGATTGCCAAAAAAATAGCTCAAGCCCAAGCTGCTAACATTACTGGCTGGCGTTAAATCCACCACGTCCCCAGCATTGGTTAAAATACTATCTTCGGTCACTCTTGAAAAATTAGCCGTTATGGATGCACCATGACTGAGTCTTAAGCCATCAACAGCACGACCAAAAAGCCGTGTATACCCTAAACCTACGCCATAGTTTTCTCCCAAATAAAATCCACTGACTCTATATCGGTTATATCCGCCTTGCTTTTTACGCAGTACCCCCCCTAAAAAAATTAGAGGAACACTTTCGTTGACGTCATAGTCTAAAAGCATTTGCTCAAGAACAAACTTGTAAGGGGCTGGCTTGGTATTATCATAGCGTTGCCACTCTGATAATCTTGACCTGGGGTCTAGGTATATTTTTTTAAGTTTGGCTTTGGACCTAAACTCAATGTCATACTCTTCTTGAGTATCAAACCAATTAAATTTAAATTGCTTGCCGTCTTTATCGACCGCTAAAATTTCAACCGGCTCTTTAAATGTTTTTTCCGATTCTTTGATAAACTGGACTTGGTGTTGGTATTGATTCTTACCCAGCTTTTTAGTTTTACGCTTGGTGATTTTATAATTTGCTTTTGGCGGTCTAAATTGCCATTGTTGATAAGCTTCATCAATATTACCGTCATAAACAGCTTGGGCCATAGATTTTAAACGTTTTCCCTGATTCAAATAAGTTTTAAAAATCTCAGATGTTTCATTTTTCCCCAACCAGTCGTTCATTTTTTCAACCAAGCTTCTACCCCAGGTTTTATCATCGTAAAAATGAACTGGATCATCACGATTGTAGTCCCAAGGATAAGGATTATTGTAAAAGGTATCGACAAATGCAAATTGCGGTGAATAAATCAACAAATCCACAACCGGTAAAAAACTGAACATTCTGAGCAGTGGCATCTTGCGAGCATCTATATGCTTAAACTCCAAATCTTTTAAAAATTCATGCGTCCAATACCAAGCCAAAGCATCGGTAATCCAGGGCGCATCTTCAGCCAATTCATTGGCCTGCACTTTTTTTGCAAACATCTGATAAAACCAAGCTTGGACAACAGGAATATAATGGTACTTGTGCAAATAACCGTTGAGTTTAAACAAACGATCCGAAACAAAAGCCATGGAAGCAGTTTTTTTAACGAGAAACCTTCGCATGGGTGTCTGAGCCATATAAATATTATCCGGCAATTTAAGTTCTGACTGATCTTGAACAAAACCTTGCCATTGTTGCGCTAAAAACTGCATTGACTCTGAGTAAGATTTGTTCAAGTGTTTATAGTGATAAAGCTTTAACCATGGCGTTGTTGCAAAAACTTTTTTTTTAATGCCAGATCCTAAGCGCAAGCTTAAATCATGCTGTTGATCAAGTCTCAGTGTTTTTTTATCCTGTTTCTTAAAGTATACTCCATTGATAACAGTTGGCTGTTGACTATCTACATTGAGCTGTAAAGATGTGAATACAGGCAAATAATTTTCATCCTTGGTTTCAGTTGTACAAATATTGTATAGATAAGGATACCAAGCTTTTTGCAATGCCACCTGCTTACGATAATAACCAAAAGCGCCAAATTTTTTAGGCATATCTAAAAAAGTTTTTATCGATAAATTTAATGTTTGGCCTTGATTCAAACGCTCTTTTTCTGCTTGGCTTAAAGCAACTGTAAATAAAGTTTTTTTGATTCGTTGAGGCTTTTCATCATTCCAAACAATTTTTTTAATCCGACCATCCAACTCTACAGAATAAACTTGACTAGAACTTGATTGAAAACCTTTTGGGTAGATTCGATGATAATTAAGATCATGCAAATAAGGCAATTTATCTTGATATCGTTTGGGATAAAAAACAAAATCTAATGTGTCTTTCTGCCAAGTAGCACTGGTTTTTAGCTTGATCTGAGTATCCAGTTCAAATTGATTGGTTTTTTTTTGAAGCAAATTTAAAGTGTACTGTGTTTGCAAACAATCTTTGGCATAGAGCTTTACCCAAAACAAACTGATTACTAAAATCAGTTGACCCATAAAAAATCCTTGAAAACCTTTTTTTCTTTTGAAAAAATAAGACATGCACTACTCTATAAGTTCAACAAACAAGAATTATTTTTTTATTCAACCATCAATTTTAGGGTATTAATCATGAATTTTAATAAAGCTTTTTTCTTTTGCATAACATTTATTGTAACTTTGATTGTTAGTTCTTGTACACAAAAAAAACCTCAAGATTTATCTACTGCCCAAATATCAGGACAAAATGAAGCAACAGCCTTTTTTGAAGCCGAGAAATCGCTAGCAAACACTGCTCAAGAGGAAAATCAAACGTCTAAGGCTAAAAACAATAAAAAACAGGCAAAACAGAAACAGCCTGAATTTGACATCCCTGTTGTCATGAATGACAAAGTAGAAAAATGGCTAAATTATTTTCAGGGTAGAGGCAGAAAATCCTATGCTCGTTGGCTTGCACGTTCAGGAAAATACATTCCTATGATGAAAAAAATATTGGCTGAAAATGGTTTGCCTTTAGATTTAGTCTATCTTTCTATGATTGAAAGTGGCTATCATCCAAAAGCTTACTCTCATGCTCATGCCAGTGGATTATGGCAGTTCATCAGTGGTACTGGCAGACGCTATGGCTTAAAATCCAATTGGTGGATAGATGAGCGCAGAGATGCTGAGAAATCATCCTTAGCTGCTGCTCAATACTTAAAAGATCTCTACAATATGTTTGACCACTGGTATTTGGCTGCTGCAGGCTACAATGCTGGTGAGTTTAAAATTCTACGCGCCATAAAACGCTATGACACCAATGATTTTTGGGAAATGTCTCGTTTTAGATATCTAAAACCTGAAACAAAAAACTACGTGCCAAAAATGATTGCTGCAGCCATCATTGCTAAAGAACCTGAAAAATATGGCTTTACAGACATTGAATATCAAGAACCTCTTCAATACTCTAAAGTTCTTATTCAAAAACCTACGGAACTTTCGATTATTGCAAAGTACTTAAACATTCCCTCAAAAACTTTAAAAGATCTTAACCCAGAGCTTTTACGGGGCGTAACCCCACCAAAATATCCCAACTATGAGTTAAAAATTCCTTTGGGTATGGAACTTGCCTTTGAAGAAGCTTTACCCCAAATCAGCAAACATACGGTTGACTTAGTAACCAAGCATCGCGTACGCCGTGGTGAAGTTTTATCGACTATTGCTAGAAAGTACCGTGTTCCTTATAGAAGCATTATGCGCATCAATAACATGCATTCGACTCGTATCCGCGCCGGTCAACTCCTGGTTATACCCCAAAAACGTGGCAACGTTTACTCGGGGTCACAAACAACGGCAAAAAAATCCTCTTCTGTCGCCGTAAAAACACGCCAACAAGCTATTCCTGCATCAGGCCAATACAAAGTCAGGTCTGGGGACTCTTTATGGTCAATTTCACGCAAATTTAGTGTTTCTGTAAGCCAACTTAGACAGTGGAACAAAATCAAAAATTCAAGAACCGTGCAAATTGGTCAAAATATTTTTGTTCAATCTCCAGGTGTTGTATCAGGTCAGAAACAAACTGCACAAAATGATGGTCAGTGGATTTATTACCAAGTTCAACAAGGAGACTCTCTATGGTCTATTGCTAGAGAACATGGAACCAGTGTCAACAATGTTGTAGAGTGGAATGATCTTAATCCAAATAATATTACGCTCTATCCTGGAAATACCATCAAGATTAAACCTATTAAGTCTTAATCAATCATATCATGCCCTATTCAATAACAAGGCTTGGCATATTATTTTATTAAATTAATAAAATCAATGATGGCGTCTTGGGTATCCATGAACTGCTGTGAATCTTTTAATAGATAAGCAGCACAAACCATCAGCACGGTTAACAAAAAGCCACTAGCCACCCAACGATAATTTCTCACGCTTTGAATATGACTGTAGTAAATTTGTAGCACTTCCAAAGCATTTGAAATCAAAGACATCAAGATCAAAAAAATGCTAGCCAACAAAAGCAACCATGTATAGGCCATCAAGCGTTCATTGGTATAGTTTAACCATATATGATCAGATGAGGTATAAAACATATTAAGAATCAACAAGCATGCAGGAAATAATAAAAAACCCAAGCCTGTCACATGACCTCGCTTGAACTTACCCTGCCAATAATAAGGTAAGAAAGGTAAAAACCAGATATAAAATAGTGTCTTGTGTGAAACGTCCTGGTAAAAAAATATAGGACGTGTCATGTCTACTGGGAAAATAATGGATACCCACCATAAAAATACAAACAACATTGCCGTTATACAATAGACAACAAACATCTGCTGTTCACCTATCAAGATGTTAAGATCTTCTACCCAACCCAAATTGATCACTTTTGCTCCATCAAGCAAACAAAAACCCAATACGCATAAAACAATAAAAGTCAGGATGGCTAAAAAATACTTTTTAAGTGTAAGGTAGCCTGCACCAAAAAAAAATAAACTCAAAAACGCTGCTTTGATTGGAGCATTGATAATTTTTTCATTTTCCTCAACAATATAATCAAGATCTTGTTTTACATCAGGCGCTATCATGTTTTTTTAACATTAAACATCGTTGCTTGTTAAGCCTTGATTTCCAAACTTTTTTTTTCTTCATTGATCACTTGTGTTTCGGCATAGATATCTCCAACGCGAATTCCTTTATGATCATTTAAAACAAAGTAAAGCTCAAGCGCACAAAAAACAATTGCTAAAAACAAAAAGATAACCCCAATAACAGGTATACCATGCAAAACAATAAAAACGGAAAAAGGTAAATTTCTAACAATAGAATCTTTAAAGCCGCACTCACGCATTTCTCTTTCTTCACCAATGACTTTGACCTGTAAGTTTAAAAACTTTTTACCAAGGCTCTGGCCGTTAAAAAACCCATCGCCAATCATTATATAAATAGCGCCGGCTAAAGATCCAAAAAAAGGCGAAACACTGGCTAAAAAGCCAACAATTAAAAAATCAATTAATTTTGCAATAACTCTATGAACTGAATCTGCTTTTGGCATGAAGCAACCTCCTCAGATAGATGATGATGCCAAAGATATATATTCTCTTAACATACAGTGCCTATAAAAAAATTACAACTTTCACGTTATGAACAAACAAACTAACTGTATCTGCTTCCATAGTTTTAGAGCTACAAAAACTCAAATAATTGATTTAAGTTTTCTCTATGGCATTAGGTATAATGCCTTTACAAAAGCTAATAAATAATGCTTGTTTTTCGTACACATGATCATTATGTTCTTAAAAAAACAAACTAAAGCGTTGATAAATTACGCATTCTTTTCATTCTCAGATAAGATTATCACGCATGATGCAAAGAAAAAAATACACTTCAAGCTTATGGACAATGTTATTGTTGCTCAGCTTATCTTTTTTTAAGACTGCCTGCGGACATAAATCCATGCGCCGTTCAGTGGTTGCTCATCCAGGCAATAGCCAAGTTGGTTACGCATCTTGGTATGGCCCAGGCTTCCACGGTAAAAAAACAGCTTCTGGACAGACCTATAACATGCACAAAATGACAGCTGCCCATAAATCTTTGCCCTTTGGTAGTCAAGTTAAGGTTACGCGCTTAGATACTGGAAACTCAGTCACGGTTACCATCAATGATCGAGGTCCATTTATTGAGGGGAGAATCATTGATCTATCCTACAAAGCTGCAAAAAAACTAGGACTTGACCAAGACGGTGTCAGTAAAGTTAGAATGACGGTCATAAAAGGTAAAACCGAGTCATTTGTTGATAACACTTACCCCAACCAATATTGGGTTCAACTGGGTTATTTTAGTGTCCATAATAATGCCAAAAGTTTCTTAAAAAAACTAAAAAAACAAAATGTTTCCAATAGCTTAAGTATTATTTCTGCCCCCAAAAAACGTTACAGAGTGTGTTCCGGGCCATTTTCAGATCGGGCGCAGGCAGAGCAGGAGCTGGCAAAAATAAAATCCTATGGACACGATGGCTTGGTCTTGCATAATCCAAGAAAATAGCATATAGTTGCTCTCATTATGGCAGCACCTTACAGAAGAACTAAAAAAGTTAGAAAAAGAAAAATCAGAACTCAAGGCAAAGAAGGTAAAAGACAAAGACGCATTCACGGTTCTACACCTTCGCTTAAAAAGCTTTTGGATGACTGATTGAATTTCTTTCACTCTTTATTATTCAATATTGATTTAACCACTTCGTTTTACTTTTGAAAAAAGCAACGTTTATTGTTTTTGAAGGCATCGAGGGTGTTGGCAAAAGCACCCAGGTTAAACTGTTGCATGATTTCCTTGAATCCCAAGGAAAAACCGTTGTTTCTACACGAGAACCTGGAGGAACACCCCAGGCTGATGAAATAAGAAAATGTATCGTTCGCTCTAGCAAAGGATCTCTGTTACCTTTAACAGAGCTTTTTCTTATTGAAGCTGCTCGCAAAGAACATGTTGAAAAAGTCCTTAAACCACAACTTCAATTGGCAGACTATATTCTCTGTGACCGCTATATTTATTCATCCTTGGCTTATCAAGGTTATGCTGGTGGCTTAGATTTAAACACTATTGGCATGCTCAACCAATTGGCAACTGATAATGTATTGCCTGATCAAGTTATTTTACTCGATACCGAACCTGAACTGGGAATACAGCGTTCCCTTGCACGATTATCAAAACAAAAACAACAACTTCGTGAAGATCGTTTTGAAAACGAGGGTTTAGATTTTCATCAAAAAGTTAGAAAGGGCTTTTTAACCATTGCCCAAAACAATAAGCGTTTTACTGTTTTAGATGCCAATCAGGATATTGATACGCTCCATCATTCTATTCTTAATACATTAGGGTTAAGTCAATGAAATCTGAATTCTTTTTGCAGCGTTTGACAGAACTTTTTCAACAAAATCGTTTGGTCCATTCCATTAGTGTCTCTTGTGATTTTTCCCAAGCACGATTGCATCTGGCCAAGAATCTTTCTCAAAGACTGTTCTGTCAAAATCTAAAGAACTCTGTGCCCTGTTTGCAATGTCCCTCTTGTCAAAAAGTTGAACACGGTAACTTTCCAGATATTTATCTTTACCAACCAGAAAAAAATGAAATTCCCTTAGAAGACATTAAAAATATGTTACGCTGGTTGCATATATCTCCTCATGAACAAAGCCATAAAATCTTACATATTCATGATGCTCACCGTCTCAACGCTTCCTCCTCTAATGCTTTATTAAAAAGCATGGAAGAGCCTCCTACATTTGCACATATATTTTTGTGGACAGAAAACCAAAATCGGCTGCTCAGAACCATTCTTTCACGTAGCATAAAATGTCATATTCAGGATGACATCCAGCAAGACAAAACCCAGCTTACGCCACCTGCATGGTTGCATGAACTCAATGAACTTTTGCAGCAAAAGGGGCATACCGCATTGGATAAAATATTTAATTTTTCAAAATCTATTGCCAAACAAAAAGAAGAACATTATTTTTTCTTTGAACAGTTTTATAAAGTTTTTCTTAAACACTATGAAATTGAAGCTGGAAAAAACAATTTCTTACACATAAACCGCATGGAAAGCTTTCATACCCTTCTTAAACAAGCAGAATCACAAGCACTTAACCGCTATGGAAATGCTCAATTATGGATTGAACGCTTGATGATTGATTGGAAAAAAATATGGAATCTAGCTCAATAACACCAGTAGCGCCCTACTCAATTATTGACTCTCATGCTCACCTCGATCAAGATGCCTTTAAGGGTGATGTTACAGGAGCAGTAGCCCGTGCAAAACAAGCAGGTGTAATTGCAATGCTACAAATCATCATGGGCCCAGACAAAGAGCAAATACAGGAAAGTCTTGATTTAGCAGAAGAGTATAAGCCATTTATGTTTCCTACATTGGGCATTCATCCGCATGATGCAAAACTTTTCAACGATCATGCTTTAGAAACTTTAAATCATTTTTTTGACAACCATCATCTCTATGCTGTTGGTGAAATTGGCTTAGATTACTATTATGAAAACTCAGCAAAAGAAAAACAAATAGGCTGTTTTGATCAATTGCTCAATCTTGCTCAAGAAAAAAATAAACCTATTTGTGTCCATACCAGAGATGCCTTTGATGATACCTATGCCTTATGTAAAAATCATGACATCTTTAATCGTCAAGGTGGCGTTATCCATTGTTTTTCTTCCAATAAAACTGAAGCAAGAAAGTTTCTAGACCTGGGCGCCTACATTTCTTTTTCTGGAATTGTTACCTTTAACAAAGCTCAAGACGTCCAGGAAGCTGCAAAGTATGTTCCCGTTGACAGAATACTCATTGAAACTGACAGCCCATTCCTTGCACCGGTGCCCTTGAGGGGAAAGCGCAATGAACCTGCTTACACTGTAAAAGTTTTAGAACACATTGCTGCTTTAAAAGGTTTAAACTCTCACGACCTAGCTAAACAAACCTTTAACAATACGCAAAGTTTATTTAAACTTCCTTTAGATGCTCAATAAATAATCCAGACCAGCTGTTATCGCTGCAACCTGAGCGACAATGCAGTTTTCATCGTCCACCTTTGGGCTATCTGGATAAACTTCAGTTGTGGTTGAATATTCTGGCTGGCTCAAAGCCATACATAAATGTAGTTTTCTAGCGTCATATTGAATAACCCCAGGTTGATCAGTTTTGACATCCAAAATATTGCCTTGTGAATCGGCTTGGGCAATATGAGTCACTGTTTGAACGCGGTTAATCATAGCTTGATGAAAGCTTGGACAATAATTATCCTGGTCTGCAACCAGGTAAAATCCATCGGGCACTTCGTCTCGCTCTATTACCCTCCCATCTCTTGCTGCTAGAGCAGGTGTAAATTCACTGGCATCGGTATCGGTGGTTTCATGCAAATCAAAATGAACTAAAATATCTTGCCCTATGCTCTCTACCACCTCAATAATGGATGTACATTCCTGTGCCCGACTCTCTTTATAAAAAGATCGATTTGGATCGATTGCATCAGGATTCCAGCGATTGATGGTTTCATAGCTCCATGGACTTACACAGGGAAAAATTAAAAAATTAAAATCATCTTTATATCTTTTTGCATGCATTTCTAAAAAACGTAAGGCTCCGTGGACACCGCTGGTCTCATAACCATGAACACCTCCTGTTATTAGAACATTGGGCTTGGTCTTTGACCAGTTGTGACTTTTTACTAAAAACTGCGGATATTGTTTAAACCTATAATCCAGAATGCCAAATCGCTCTAAAGCAAAGTGCTCTGTTGCTAGCTTTTGAAGAGGCACGCAAACATCTTTTTCATAAGACCTTTGAACAACTTGCTTTTCAAACCATTGCTTTTTTTCTTCTTTTGACCAAGCTTTTCCTGGTTCACCTATTGGATAATAATTTTGAGTTGTTTTCATCATTGAACAAATGTTTACCTTATAACATTGACTTTTGTCGACAATATCTAATTTTCAAAAACTTGATCCAAGGTCTGAACTTGTCCCAAATCTACTTCCAGTTCATTTAACTCACGATTGGCACTGTTGAAACTATTTTCAGATATAGCGGACTCAACTTGCTTTAAACGAATATTGAAATCATTTTTTTCATCAATGGTTAGTTGACTGGTGGCTACTTTTTCTGAAATTTTTCTGTATTTTTGCTTCACATAACCCCGTGAAACTCTGGCATCTTTAAGCTTACTCTCTATGACAGCCAGTTTTTCATTGGTTTTTTCAATATCACCAAACTTTATATAATTGTCTATGCTTAAACTTTCAGGAATCAAGTGGTTAACATCTTCCCCAGAAAAGCCTCTTCTTGAAGCAAAGTTTTTCAGCTCTAGCCATTGTCGACGTACCTTTTCTCTTGGATCTAATGTTTCATTTACAGTATTTTTTTGACTCGGTTTTTCTGTTGGGGTTGCATCTACAGCCACTTTTACATTTTTATCTTTACTGTTCTTGTTGTCTTCTGGCACATCTTGTTTGGTAAAATCTGAAGACAACTCAACTTTTTTATCTGCTTCAGAGGCTTGAGCTCCCTCTTCTTGCTTCTTTGTTTCTACTACTTGTTCTTTAACAAGAGAAACAGCTTTCTCTTCTGTATTTTTTTCTTCATTGTTCTCATTGTTTTTGGGGGCATCTTGCTTTACTTTTTCTACATCTTTTTCTTCCGGTTCGTTGTTTTGCTCACCAGACTCATTTTTATTTTTTTGCGCCAACAACTGTGTCTGATCTTCCGATTTGATGTTTTCTTGTTGCTTAACCATTACAGGCACGATGACATTGAATTGCTCTTCCTTGTAAACTTCTTCACAAGACTGAACAAACAGCAATAGACATAGACTTAATATCTTTTTAATCATGAGACTCATCCTTATCTTTCTCACCCTGCCGATAACGAATCTCAGAATATCTACATAATCCACCCCAAACAGCAACGCCTAAACCGCTTTGAAAACCAGCATTTGGTGACGAAGTTTGGATATCCGATTTTTTTAAGCGCCAGTTTTCTTCACCGTTGATAATACCCACGACCTCATCAGATAAGCATTGTATCTCAATATAATACCAACGATCTTTTTCTATATTCAATGTATTTTGAGTACGTGCATAACCTGCGACTTCTGTTCTAGTATTATGCCAACCACCAATAACCCATGTTAATTGATGGGAACCTACTGGAAAAAGGATAATAAATGCATCTTGGCCTGCCATTTTTAATGCCTTAAGCTGATAGTCATATTTTGATTCAATAGGTAAATCTTTTCTTACAGCACTAGACCCCCAAGGTCTGGCAATCAGGTCTTCACCTGACATATAAATCACGCCTTCTTTTGACCAAGCACTCACGTCTCCATCAGGAAGCAAAAGACTCCAAGACTTGCCTTTATCATCAATAAAAACTGGCTCTGTTTTGCCTGTATCATCATCTTCAATCCACTGTACTTCAAATTCTTCTTTTTCAAGTTCAGTATATAAACTTGGATCTATAATTTTTTTTCTTTTCCCAATAAAGGGACCAAAAATAATACTTAGAAAAGATAATGTGGTTAAGCTATAGATAAAAAACAAAATATAACGATACGCTCTTCCAAAAGAAAGCCCCAAAATATAGCCTGGAACGGCATATGCAACCTTAACTTGCCCTAAAGCATCCTCATCATTTTGATAGTCCGATGGAATCAAATTAGCATGAACCACATGCAAATGAGGGTTAACGTAGGTTTTTTGATTATCCAGTAAATTATTCAGCAATAAATCTCTAGGTGCAGTCTTAACATCGTGCTCTAACATGGCCGAAACTTGATGTATCTTTTTTGGATGGAAAAAAGCTTGTCGGTAAGCTAGTGGCTTATATGAAAAAACTAAATATACAATTTGATCATTGCGTGTGATAAATTTTTTCCATAACTCATCATTGACCTCGCCAGTTCCAGCTGCATTAAAGCCGAGCTCTTGTGCTAGCCTAAATGTATTCTCTCTGAGCCTAAATTCAAACGATTCCAGCCAAAAATAACGTATTGCTGTGCATGTTATAGAAATAAAAATAAATGCAATAAATAGCAAAAACTTTAATTCAAAAATTTTAGTTCTAGGTTGCGTAACTTCCATAAAATTCAGTTGCCATGTTAAGGTCTATAAACTGAAGATTCATTTATAGTACCCTCTTTTACATAACGTTAAGTTGCATCTTATAGTCTACCAGATATTACTTAGAAGTAGAAACTATTATCCGTTTACAATAGCGTAATTGATACCAGTAGGCATTTAAATTTAAAATATGCCCTAAAATGAAATGAATTGTTTTTGAAATCTTAATATTTAAGCTTAAATACTTAGTCCAAATTTAAGCTTATTCTGAGTCCACTATAGTTTTCTCTATAATATCCACCATTTTTGGATCGGGATCAATAAAACGCACCCCCACGCCATATAATTGCTTGCCAAAACTATTGGGATCACTCAAACTCATCAAACGAGTTACTTTGCCTTTTAAAATATAATGCCCTAGATCATCTGGAAAACGCATTTCCAGTTCAATTTCGGCATTGGGGTCTAAGAGTTTATCTGTTTTGATAAAAATACCCCCACCACTGATATTATGCGTATACTCGTGCACCAAGTCTTCTAAAGTCTTAAAAATAACTTTAACTTTAGCGTCAACCCGCTTATGCAGCCTTTTTTCTGAATAGTCGCTCACATTTCCCCTCAAGACATGCTTTCTAATAACGCTAATTTTTTAATCACAGCTAAAATACTTTGCCGATCCAAATCACTTAGCTGAACAAATTTCAGTCCCATTCCAGCATGATAATTTTCTTTTGCTTGTTCTTTAACTGGGTTGATCCACATCACCTCAGCTTTTGCCTCTATTTCAACTCCACTATCTGGTAATGTAAATTTTAAATGAACGACTGTCCCCAGGTCCATGGGTTGGTCTGTTTCTAAGAAAATCCCATGTTCACTGATGTTGGTTGCATTTTCAAAAAGGTAATTACCCTCCTTTAAAAAATCAACTTTAAACTCAACAGGAACTCTTTTTGACTCTCTTTGATCGCTAAAATTTTGCATATATCATCGCTACCATAGCTATTATTGCTTGTAAAAGTATTCTAGAAAACTTAATTTTTCATTTTCAAACAAGATAAAGCTAAAGCTTACTTAATGAATAATCCTTTCTTCTTGTTCAAAAACGACAATTCCTTTTTCTTTTAATCGTTTTAAAAGATGTTTATTTTTTGTCGCAAGCCAACGTTCATATAAAGCCAGTAAGTTTTTATTGTTGGTCATATTCATGTCTTCACTCAACTCTGACATAATAAATACCAAATCTTTAAAGTGCTTAGCCAACAAAGAAAAAATTTTAATCTCTTTCTCCTGATTTAACCTTGTTTGTATATCGGAAGCTTGTTCATAAGCCAGTGAACCCATCTGAATATAATAGTCTATATCAAATAACTGTTGATTGAAATAATCGGAAAAAAATCCTGCTACATACAATGATCGATCCCCTACTGCAACCAAGTCTTTAAAGCGCTTAAACTGTGAAGCTT
This sequence comes from bacterium, assembly GCA_022763185.1. Lineage (NCBI taxonomy): Bacteria > bacterium. Next base: position 76,323 of record JALEGL010000005.1, read on the forward strand.
CTTTAATGGCTTTTCCCCATGAAAAAGCCAAAGGCACTTCTCCTTCAGAGTCAAAGGAAAAAATATTTTCGCTACGAACCGCCTTTAAACATAAACTCACCATATAGATTTGTATAAACTCATCCAAATCTAAATTATGTTGTTCTAAAATACTAAAAATACGCTTGCTAAAAAATTTTTCTAGTTGTTCATAGGGTGACTGCTCCAATAAAACCTCCTGGATTTTTTTGAGTATGAAATAGAGCTATAAAATACTCTTAATTCTATTATACCAAAAACAAACTAAAAAAATCTAGCAGATATTATTTAAGCCTAATCACTCTTCCTTAATTTCATATTTCTTAATCTTAGAAACCAAGGTTCTTCGAGGGACATTCAGCATTTGTGCAGCTTTGGTTTGATTCCAACTATTTTTTTTCAAGGCATTAATAATCAATTGTTTTTCATAGCCATCTACAATCTCTTTCATATCGCCCACTTCAGTGTCAACAGGTATAGATTGTTGAATCTGTCCATGATCACTTTGAGTTACTTGTTGGCTTTCTGGCTTTAAACCAGCCATACTAATTTTATTGGATAAATCTTCAGGCTTTATCGTATCGCCTTCAGAAATAATGACTGATCGTTCAACTGTATTTTTTAACTCTCTAATATTTCCTGGCCAATTGTACTGGTGCATTAAACCCAAAGCTTGTGAAGAAATATGCTTACGATCAAAACCATTTTCCTCACATACTGACTCAATAAAAGCATCAACCAAATATGGAATCTCTTCTCTTCTTTCACGCAAGGGTGGTATCTCTATTGTAGCTGCATTTAAACGATAAAATAAGTCTTCTCTAAATTTCCCTTCCTGAACCAAATTATCCAATTTTAAATTGGTTGCTGCAACAATCCTAACGTCACTTGAAATTTCTTTGTTAGAACCTACACGCATAAATGTTTTGTTTTGCAAGACACGCAACAACTTGGCTTGAGTTTTTAATGGCATCTCTCCAACTTCATCTAAAAAAATAGTTCCGCCATTGGCTGTTTCAAATAAACCAATCTTGGTTTGATCAGCACCGGTAAAAGCACCTTTTTCATGACCAAACAACTCACTTTCCAGTAAAGTTTCTGTTAACGCCGCACAATTGACACAAACCATTTGTTCATTTTTACGGTCACTATGGTAATGGATGGCTTCAGCAATCACTTCTTTTCCAACACCCGTTTCACCCAATAAAAGTACCGTAATTTTAGATTGGGCTACTCTTTGCGCCAAGCTGAAAAGTTCTTGCATCTTTTTGCTTTTAATAATGGCTTCTTGTTTACCCATGCTGAATTTACGAACATCTTGTTTAGCATGGGCAACATGCCCCTTATTGGATGCTTTTGCAGACTTTAACGCTTCTCTAGATTTTTCTACCAATAAATCTATGGAGCCGCCGTCTTCTGGAAAACTGGCCACACCGACAAATACGGCTTTTCTATCTGCAGAAGGTACTTCTTTAAAAATCCTTTCCCCTAAAGCCACTGCATTGGCTTGATCTGTTTCTGGTAGCATCAACTCAAGTTGATTGCGTCCATAATGGCCAACCACATCCATGGTTCGAATCATTTTTCTTATTTTTTCTATAATCCTAGCAAAATCTTGTAGTTTAAACGGTACTTGGTCATCTTGAATCTGAATCATTGCTAAAGACAAAGGTCGTTTGTAGCGATGCGCCCTATCCATTTCTTCATGTAAACGCTGATCAAAGTAACTGTGCGGTAAGACACCAAATTTTTCTAAGCCCACGGGATTACGCAAAGAAAACCTAAAAACGTGCTCTCCAATTTGGATTTGATCACCTTCTTCTAAAACCATGGTGCGCAACAAAGGTTCACCATTAAGCAAGCTGCCATTGGTACTCCCCAAGTCCTCAACAACGACTTGACCGGATTTATTATCAAACTTGAGATGGGCTCTAGAGATTTGCCGGTCATCAATGGTAATTTTGCAACTCTGACTTCTTCCTAAATCTGTCGCCCCTTGATTGATAGGGTACACACTGCCGGCTAATGGACCTTCAATCACCAACAAAAATCCACGATCTAAGAGTAACTCTTCTTCTTGTAAATCTCGCGTATCCAGTTGCGGCAGGGTTTTTTCATTTTCAATTTGAGACATGCTTCTATTATAACCAACTGCCTATTTTTTGCACATCAAAAAGTACCTTAAACACAAAAACGTGGTCTTTTTTACCATCTTTGACTACAGTGAATATACATCATGCAAGATATTGAAAAAGCTGCCATCCAAGCAGCTCAAAAAGCCCAAGAGATACAAAAGCAGTATTTTAAAAAATCGGACCTTCAGATACAGCATAAAGGCGTCCTTGACCTGGTCACGCAAGCTGATTTGGACTCACAAAATGCCATCATTGACACTCTAAAGCAGCATTTTCCATCACATCAATTTTTGGCTGAGGAAAACGATATGGATAAAAGTCAATACCAAAACAAACCGACATGGATCATTGACCCTCTGGATGGCACCACCAATTTTTCTAAACAATTCCCCTATTTTGCAATATCGATCGCTCTTTATGATCAAAATGCAATCCAATTTGCCCTCATTGTCAACCCAATGATGGATGACTGGTACATTGCACATAAAAACCAAGGCGCCTACAAAAATAAAAAAGCTCTACATGTCAGCAGCACCAAAGAGCTCGATCAAGCATTTTTGGTCACAGGCTTCCCTTATGATCGTAGAATATCGCGCAATAACAACCTAGAAACATTTAAGCACATGGAGCTTAACAGCTTATGTGTGCGCAGAACTGGGGCTGCCGCACTTGACTTAGCTTATGTTGCTGAAGGCGTTTTTGACGGTTTTTGGGAAATTAAACTCAAACCCTGGGATATTGCAGCTGGGATACTCTTAATTGAAGAAGCTGGTGGTATTGTTACAGACTATTCTGGTCAGCCCATTACAGATTTATGGAAACAACAAATCATTGCCAGCAACCCTTCCATTCATCCAGAGTTCGTTCAGCAAATTAGTTCATTGAACAATGATAATTAAACCTTAAGCTATTTTCTCTTTGTATGCTTTGACTCCAATACTTAGAAGCCTCAAAGCCCATTGAGTCATAAATAGCTGACAATCAGACAGGTCAATTCAAGCCCACCTGCCTTAAGACAGATATCACTTTATTGATGTCCACAAGCCATTCATTCTATAGCTTGAAGCATCATGCATTTTATTTTTTCTCTAAGCACCAAGAAAAACAAAAATCAGATTTTTATTGATATCGGTGAAAGGGCACAACGGCCCCCTAGAAAAATACCAAAGCAATCTTACTTCATATTAATAAAAGGAACGCTGTTACCCATCATGTACTGAGGCAATTTTCCGTCCCATTTTTGTACCGCTTCATACTCCACCAAGCTTTTATTTTGTGTTAATGCCCTTGCTCTAATAGACATAGACTCCGCTTCAGCTTTGGCAGAAATGACTTTTTGTTTGGCTTCTTCTTCAATTTGCTTGGTTTTATTCTCAGCTTGTGAGGCATTTTGAATAGCAATCACTTTACGTTCAACAGCTTGTTCAAAGGCATCTTCATAAGAAATATCAGTCATTTCAAAACGATTAACATCAATAAACTTATCCCTTAAGCCCTCTCTTATTGCCTCTTGTGCTTCAACCGTTGCTTTTTGTCGATTACCAATCAAATCAACTGCATCCCATTTACCAATCACCGCTTTCAATGAACCTTCAATCACTTGTGGAATCACGCGTTCACGCCAGTTTAACCCTAAGTTTTGATAAACATCATGCACATGTGCTTTATCTAGAGCAAAGTTGATCACATAACGAATGGTGGCCTGCTGAACATCTTTGGTATACGTTTGAGTTTCTCCACTTAACTTCAACACACGCACTTCCAAGTCTTGAATTTTGGTGGTGATTGGATTGTAAAAATATAAACCTTCATCCAAGGGTTCTCCCACCACTTTTCCAAAGCGAGTTTTAACACCACGGTGACCGGTATCAACAATTTTTATTCCATAACCTGTAATTGCTCCAATCAAAACGACTGCTGCAATCACAACCAAAATTACATTTCTTTTCATTTCATCCATTAGCTTTAAACCTCCAATTTTATTGTCTTATCACATAACCTTTTTCTTTAAGTCCGGCCAATATTTCTTGTAAATGCTCTGGACCTTTGGTTTCCAGTTTTAGTTTTACACTGGTCTCATAAAAAGGAACATCTATGGCACTGCGCTCATGATGAATTTGTAAAATACTTGCCCCCAATTGAGCAATAACTGTTGTTAGTTCATTTAAACCACCCGGACGATCGGATATCATCAGCTCAATACTGGTTTGTCGACCTCTTTTAACCAAACTCTTTTGTATAACCTTTGACAACAAGGTTAAATCAACATTACCACCGCTGGCAATGGCCACTGTTTTACGACCATTGGTTTTAACCTTATTGGCCATAATTGCCCCAAAGGCTGCAGCTCCCGCCCCTTCTAGTAAAACTTTACTGCTGTGCAACAAATAAACCATGGCTTCAGCCATTTCCTCTTCTGTAACGGTAACAATGTCATCCAAATACTTCTGCATTACCGGAATGGTATACTGACCAATGGTTTTGATGGCAATGCCATCTCCTATAGTGCTTTTGTGACTATGTTCTAAATCTTTTTCAGAAGCACCCTTGACCAACTGCGACACCAAATCGCAATTGGCAGCCTGTACACCAATAATTTTAATGTCTGGATTACTCTCTTTGACAGCTACGGCTAAACCAGAAGCAAGCCCTCCGCCACCGACGGGCACCACAATCAACTCAAGCTCTGGCAACTGCGCCAAAAGCTCTAAACCCACCGTTCCTTGTCCTGCCATAACTCTGAGGTCATCAAATGCATGAATAAAATGCGCACGCTCATCTTCAGCCATTTGTTTACCCACGACCATCGCATCAGAAAACGTTTCCCCTTCTAAGTGCACTTTGGCTCCCCAACTTTCAGTCGCGAGAATTTTGGTTAAAGGTGTGTAGGTTGGCATACAAATTTTAACATCAAAGCCAGATTTTGTGCCATGATAGCTCACTGCTTGAGAGTGATTACCTGCTGATGTAGCAACTATTTTTTTCTGATTTGAATCGAGTTGAATGATGGTGTTCAAAGCCCCACGCTCTTTAAATGAACTGGTTCGATGAAAGCTTTCCATCTTTAAAAAAATTTTTTCTTGCTCAACACTGGGATGTTGAGTGCGCATGATTGGGGTTCGTAAAATTTTTCCCGCTATTCTTTCTTGAGCCATCAATATGTCTTGAAGTTTAAGCATGCCAATCTATAACAGTGTGCTCCGTTTTTATAAAGATAAAAAATTGTCTTAAAGTGTGCATTTTTCAAAGGGCTTTGCTCCCCCTTATTGATATTCCTCAGTTTTTATTTGAGGTGGCTGCATGATTTTAAAGGAACTATTACATTATTTTTAGTCTACGGTGTTTTTAAGTGGAACTGCTGTGGCATTAAAAAAATTACTTCGTCATTTCTTCAATTTATATACAGTTATGCTAACTTAAACTGATGGACGGTATTGTATTAGGAATAGATATTCATAGTGCTTATATTGACGTATGTGCTTTATATAAAAAAGAATTTCGTTCTGTCCGTATACCCGGGCAACAACATGATAATCGCATCTATTTTAATATTTTTTCTAGTGAAGATTATATTTATCACAACCATAGCCCCCTAAACTTTAACACCAGTTTTATTCCTTACAGTTTAGTATGGGGAGTGGAAAAGCAAGATATTGATCCATTTTTTTTACATACTTTTCCTGAGCATTTTATTTTTGACAACAATCTTTGTGTGGGTTTGCAAAATTTTAACACTCAAATTGTGTTTGACGCTATTTTCAAACAGCACTTTGATCAATTGGCCCAGACCATAAAGCAACAGATTTCACCGCATATTTCGGCATTGAACCTACACATGCCAGAGCACTACAATGCCTTTCTTGTAAAAAGCCTTACTCAACTGCTAGAAAGCAGTTTTCAATGTAAGGTTAAGCTGCATTCATCAAAAAGTTTAATTGTAAACCCGTTCAATGAAAAAAACACCCCATTAAAGCAACATGTTCATGTATTTGCCAACTACACTAAACCTTATTTGTATTACTATAACAGCAAAAACTCTCAATTACATCATCACATGTTTACGCAAAATCTTTATCGACTGGACTTGGCTTTTTTAGAAAAAATGAAATATCAACTCATTAAATCCATTACGCCATATCATGTTTCTTTTAATGCCCATCAACGCAACCAACTTTTTAATACAGCTTGTCATTTAAGGCGTGGATTAACTGAACATACTCAAATCAAGGCTTTCATTCCTGCTCTTTGCTATTCTGATGAGCACGGCTTACATGATTTTAATTTCAGTTTTCAACGCAATGACTATGAGCAATTTATTCAACAAAACAGTGCTGATTTTTTAAAAGAGATGGATACGTTTTTTTTGAGTCATAAAATACTGCCTCATGACATTCATACTTTATTTTTACATGGTGAAGGCCTTGATGTACCGGGCTTGGGCTCTGTTTTAACTCATTATTTTCAAAAACCTAAAGAAACCCTGATTGCAAAACCAAATTTTATTGTTCAGCGGTGCGCAAGTTTTCAACAGCAATAAAACTTAGACTTGGCAAGGCAGGGTATTCATTTTATAATGAAGTTGTGGTCACTGTGAAAAAATTAGTCTTTATAAGTCTTCTGTTGACCAGCTTTAACCTTTTTGCTGGCGTTAACCCCCAAACTGGCAACTTTTTCTTTACTGTGCAAGATTACCAAAAACAATGTCATCAAATGACACTTTCTGTACAACGCAGCTACAATAGTCTTTACCGCCAAAGTGGCTTGTTTGGTAAAGCCTGGCTATCCAATCTAGAAAGAAGGATTGTCCCTCTTTCTAATATTAGTTTAGAACTAATAGAAGCCGATGGTTATATCAGTAAATTTTATTTAAAATCTCTGATCACAGACAAAGAAAAAAGTGTTCAAGCCATAATCAAGAGAAAAAAAAACCTGGACGTAAAACACAGTGGTAACCCAAAGGGCAATGGTGACCAACATTATTTAGATCTCAAAGAAAAAATGCTCAGTGACCATGATTACTTTTTAACTCTATTGCAACGCTATCAACCTGATTCAATAAGCTCAAAAAATGCTATTTTTGTATCCAATGATAGAAAAAGCTCTACGCTCACCCAACATAAAAATGGTTTTAAAAGGATTTTTATCAATGGGGATAGTGAAGAATACAATACCAACGGCGAGTTGATTTTAGAAAAAAATAGGCACGGTACTTTTATTCGTTATATTTATAACAATAGCTTATTAAAAACCATCCGAGACTCCTGCGGGCAGTACCTTAACATTCGTTACGACAAAAAAAACAGGATAAAATCAATGCACAGTTCTCATAGCATCAATATTTATTATACCTATGATGACCAAGTGATTAAAAACACCCTGTCTCGTTTTACAGGAATGGATGGTCAGTCTCTTAAATTTGGCTACGACAAGCTTTTTCGATTAGATACCATCCAATTTCCTGAACAAACCATCAAAATTGTTTACGATAAAAACTCTGGCAAAGTTATAGAGCACCATGGACCAGGTAAAAATAAAAACACCTATACTTATACCAGCCAGCGAGGGAAAAAAATAACGCATATTCGCAATGAAAAAAATCAAGCTCACACCTACACATTTATTCCAGGCAAAAACCAAAGCATCTACACAGCTCCAGATGGAACTGAACAAATCAAGACACAGCTTGCATGTTGTGGAAAATTGAGTTCTGTTAAAAATAAAAAAGGTCAGGGAGAAACCTATATCTACGATGAGAATAAGCGTAATTTAATCGAGTTGCAGACAAGCAAGGCCGACAACACTATTTACACATACAATGACATGGATCTGATCAAAACCATTCAAAAAGGTAAAGTCATATTAACCGTTAACTACAACTCAGCACACTTACCCAAATTGATTAAAAAAAACAAACAAACCTTGGTTGAAGCTGACTATGATACTCATGGTAATTTACTGAGAGTTCAAGATGATACAAGTGATATTTTAATTCAACGCAAAAGCAACGGCGATTTACGACAAATACAACTTAAACAAAACAACAAAAGCTATAGTGTCAATATCCAGTATAACCGTAATGATCAAATCAAAGACAAAGTGTTTGAGCCGAATTCAGCTTATACGGCCTCTATCCTTGAACAGGAATTTAAACGTTTATTGAATTTACTCCAGTTAAAATCTTACCTACCCCATACAGCATGAAAATCATAATAGACGGCTATAACTTAATGTTTTGCGGTGGTTTTTCAGATAGAGATCAGCTGCTTGAAAGATTATCCAACTACAAGATACAGTTACAAAACCAGCATACTTTTTTAATTGTGTTTGATGGAACGCATCAAGGTACGCTGGGTGGCGATAGAGATTTTTATAAAGGCATAGAGATTGTGTTTACACCCATCAAAGAAATTGCCGATGACTGGATTGCTGATTATTTACAGCAACATAAGCATGAGTCAGCATCTTTTTTGGTGGTCAGCTCAGATAGAAAAGTACAAAAAGCGGCACAAAGCATTGGCAGTGACTGGATAAGCTCTGAAGACTTCAGTCAACGCATAGAAAAAAAGTCTGAAGCCAGCTTTGCCGACATGCTCAACAACAATATTTGGGATGAAGGCAGAAAAAACCTTGATCAGCTTTACAAACAAAAGCCTAAAAAAGGCAATCCTAGAAAACTCTCAAAAAAAGAAAGACAAAAACGCAAAAAATTTAAAAAGCTATAACGTGTATTCTGACATATTAATTTCATCTATTTTTAATAGAAAAACTATTTAAAACGAAGTTGGGCACGACCAAATTATCGTATCTGCTATAAAAAACATCTCATTGTATGATTTTAAATACGCATGGTTATTCATAGCATTTTTATAGGTTTACTTAAGAACATCAAATTTTCATTTTAATCCATCTTTTTTTATATAGATTATTTATAATAAAAATTAATTATGATTTAAAAAAAATTATTAATTTAATAAAAGATTAATCTTTGTGTAGTGTTAGCTACATCATAAGATTTTCGCTCATTGCTGAATGCAAACTGATATTTTAGCTGTAGTGGAGATCACATGTTAAAATACAATTTGCCTCGTTCTTATCATAATTCAAATTTGATAGCTGGCTATTGTATTTCACTGTTCTGGGGGAATGATGATTAAAAAAAAATTTATACGGTTTATAATACTTTTAAATTTCTTTTTTATAATTTCAAATTTTAAATTTGATCTTTTTGCGCAAGATATTGATTTAAGAACAGAGTGTATTTTAAATGAGTTGAATGACCTAGAAGGAACTGTTTCTTTTTTAGAAAATATAGAGTACAGCCAGGAAGAAAAAAATAAACTTAGACAGTTGTTACACAATATTGAGGGCAGCTATGTTTTCTACGAATCCGAAAAAAATCTCTTTCCACAACTTAAAATTAACCTAAAGATCTCTGTTGTGAATGATAAAGACTTTCCATTCGTTTTAAGAGTTTTTGGCTTAAATGGTAGAGGAAGTAAAGAAGATTTTTATTTTGGCAGACACCAGACGCTTAATGGCAATGGTGTTGAAGCAAAGTCCAACCACAATAACATGCTCTACCTAATTTCATTTTTTGATGGTCAGACCTTAAGACGATTTAAAGCTTACGATTTTTACAACTGCCTTACAGAAAATATGAATAAAGGAAGACCTATTGACAGAGCACGCTTAGACAAAACACTTTTCTTTGAAGAGCGTGATAATAAGCTATTCCTTAGCTTTGATATCCGAGATGATTATTACAGTTATTTAAAAACAGATGAATCATAATGTACTATTATTCCTCCGGCACAATACTCTATAAGTTAGTCATATCTAGTTCAATGTAGGTAACTCAAATTGAAAATGATCGTCAGCATAATCTAGAAGCACTTGGTGACCAGGTAAAATTTCTTCATCCAAAATCTTTTCAGCCAAAGTGTTTTCAATTTTCTGTTGAATGACACGTTTTAGCGGTCTTGCCCCATACAGTGGATCAAAGCCTTCTTTGGCCAGTTGTTCTCTTGCAGCATCTGTTAACTTGATCGTTATATTTTTTTCTTTGAGTCGTGCTTGCAAACGTTGGATTTGAATATCAACAATATGCTTAATTTGCTCAGGGTTTAGAGCATTAAAAATAATAAAATCATCCACTCGGTTTAAAAACTCTGGTTTAAAAAACTCTCTCAATACTTGCATGACTTGAGTATTGGCTTTTTCAGTATCTTCACCTGAGGCCAATATCTCTTTCCCAGCCAAGTTTGAGGTCATGATCAAGACGGTGTTTTTAAAATCAACGGTTCTGCCCTGACCATCAGTCAATCTGCCTTCATCAAGAATCTGTAAAAACACATTAAAAACATCCGGATGTGCTTTTTCTATCTCATCAAATAAAATTACTGCATAGGGCCTTCTTCTAACTGCTTCGCTGAGCTTGCCGCCCTCTTCATAGCCCACATAACCTGGAGGCGCCCCAATCAAACGCGCTACAGAATGTTTTTCCATGTACTCTGACATGTCAATTCTTAACAAAGCCTGCTCATCATGAAATAAAAAATCTGCCAAGGCTTTGGCGGTCTCCGTTTTACCAACGCCTGTAGGCCCTAAAAACATGAAGGAACCCATGGGTTTGTTAGGATCAGCAATCCCAGCTCTTGAGCGTTTTATGGCTTTGGTTAAAACCTCTAAAGCATGATCTTGACCAATCACCTTCTCATTTAATAAGGATTGCATGTTTTTTAAACGCTCTTTTTCACTGTCCAGCATGCTGGATAAAGGAATCCCGGTCCATAAAGCCACAACTTTCGCAATATCCTCTTCTTCAACTTCCTCTTTAAGCATAGGGTTATTTTGCTGAATTTCTTTAAGGTGGGCATTTTTTACTTCAAGTTCTTTTTCCAACTCAGGAATTTCACCGTATTTGAGTTTTGCTGCCAAAGACAAGTCCCCCTGTTCTTGTGCAGTTTGTACTTGCACACGCTTAGTGTCTAAACTGGATTTGATCGTTCTAATTTCTGTAATGACATTTTTTTCTTTGTCCCAAATGGATTTGAGTTGACTTATTTCATGGTCCAAATCTTTAATGGCTGCTTTGACTTTATCCAAACGTTCTTTGGAATGCGCATCTTTTTCTTTTTTCAATGCCTCTTGCTCAATTTCTAATTGTGTTTTTTTTCTCTGCTTGACATCAATTTCAGTGGGTACAGAGTCAATTTCAATACGTAAGCGACTGGCGGCTTCATCCATCAAATCAATAGCCTTATCCGGTAAGAATCGATCTGTGATGTACCTGTTGGACAGTTTAGCTGCCGCAATGATGGCACTGTCTGCAATTCTAACGCCGTGATGCACTTCATATTTTTCTTTTAAGCCACGTAAAATAGAGATGGCATCTTCTACACTGGGTTCTCCAGCATACACCGGTTGAAAGCGCCTTTCCAAAGCCGCATCTTTTTCTATGTATTTTTTGTATTCTTTTAAAGTGGTCGCGCCAATACATCTCAACTCACCTCTGGCCAATGAGGGTTTGAGCAAATTGGATGCATCCACAGCCCCTTCACTGGCGCCAGCACCAACGATGGTGTGCAACTCATCAATAAACAGTACAATTTCTCCATTGGAACTTTTTATTTCTTTTAAAACGGCTTTAAGCCTATCTTCAAACTCTCCTCTATATTTGGCGCCTGCAATCATGGCCCCTAAATCCAAGGATAAAAGTTTTTTATTTTTTAAGGTCTCAGGCACATCATTGCTTACAATTCTTTGGGCCAAACCTTCAGCAATCGCTGTTTTACCCACACCCGGTTCACCAATCAGCACAGGGTTGTTTTTACTGCGCCTGGACAAAACCTGAATGATTCGTCTTATTTCCGTATCTCTCCCAATCACCGGATCCAATTTTTTTTCTCTGGCTATAGCTGTAAGATCCTGGGTGTACTGCTCTAAACTTTGGTATTGGGTCTCTGCATTTTCAGTCATGGCTTTATGCTCTCCTTTGGTGGTCTGAAGTATTTTTAAAAAATCCTGCTCGTTGATATTGAGTTGGTTTAAATATTGTTTAAAATTATCATTGTTCAGTGCTGCTTGTAAAAAATGTTCAGTGGAACAAAACGCTTCTTGGTTCTTATCCCGTATTTTTTCTGCGTCACTTAAACATTGAAACAAGGGGCCCGACAAGGCTGGCTGGTTTTGTGAGCCTTCTACTTGAACAAAGCTATCAATTTTTTGTTTTATTTGCTGCTGATGCTTGGATAAATCCGCACCCAATTGCTCTAAAACCTTTACATACATACTTTGCGGATTTTCCAGCAAAAAATGCAATAGATGCTCTATCTCAACGCTTTGCTGTTTTAAACTTTGCGCATACTGAGCTGCCTTGGTCAAAACCTCTCTTAACGCCACCGTAAACTTTTGTATATCCATATATATTAATAAAAGCGCATTTTTAACGGCGTCAACTGATGAATCCTCACTTTTAACATTGCATCGCATATAGTTGTGTGTTATTCACGAGAAATTATTTCTGCGGGGGAAATAACTACAAAAAAACAGTTGTATAATCTAGGAACTGCGCTATCAACTTTTGAAGCTTGCACTCCTAAGTTATAAATTTTAACGCGTTTGGGGGAAAGACGATGTTTAATGCATATGTGCGTAATAGCGCATTAATTTTTTTAATATTCACCTTTATATCTATAGGCAAAGCACAAACACCAAATCAATTTGGATTTGTAAGCGGCAACTGCAAATTTGCTGATGGCGACACCATTAATGTACCCTTTTTTTATAGTGGCAAAGGCTATCTAACCAAAATTTTAGATGTCCCAACACTTCAAATGAACTACTCTGATGCTAGAAGCCGTTTGCCTGATAGTTATCAGGATAGCTGCTTAGCTTATTTTTTTAATGGCTGTAGAATATACAAAGCATTTAAAGAATTCAACATCCCTCCAATGGAAAATATTGCAAGTGCAATGTCATATCAAAACTTAAGCGCATTAAAAGAAATAATCTCAGAAAACCGTAAATTGATTAAAGAGTTAGCGCTATATTCTGTACCTAGTCCTCTGATTACGCGATTCAATAATCTAACGTGTTTACCTGGGGGAAAGATTGATGATATCCAAAATAACCCTAACCCAGAACGCATCCCTGACCCCAATGATGTTTTACCGGTTATAGACGATGTGTTAGAGCCCTATTTCAGAACACCACAACTTCAGCCAAACATACAACCAGGAAACTATTATATTCCTGAATTAGAAAGTGTTATTCAATACATTCGAGACAACTGGAATACTTTTGCACTGTCTTTAACCCTTGCTCTCATTGGAGCTTTAGCTGTTTATGTAGGTGTCAATGGTGTACCTGCTATTATTACAGGTGGGGCAAGTTTACCGAGCTTTGGTGCAACTGCACCCATTCTGGCAGCCACTCTGGTTGCTATTTTAGTTCAACATGGCGCTTGGCAATCTAAACCCAACAGTAACTCAGGCATGCCTTCAGCATCTGTTCATGATTTAATGATTGAAATCAATGAGGAGCACAATACCTTTATCATTAAAGGTAAAGTCAATGGTGTTGACATTGAACAGTCTGAAATTAATTTAGATGATATCAAAAACGCTGCTCAACAGATTAAAACAATTTTAAGCAATGACTTGCACTTGCAAGAAGGAGAGTTTTCGCAAGAAAACTCCTCAAACAATGCCTTCAATAACTCTAAATCAGGCTTTTGATTGCTGTAAATTTTCAAAAATAAAAAGTGCTAAAACAAACACTCACTTGGTGAGGGTTTGTTTTTATGACTTTTTATCTTGAACTTCTACATAACGCATGCGCAGTTCATACAGTACCTGATCCATGAGTTTTTGCTCATTTTCATCCAAATTGCCTTTGGTTTTTTCACCCAACATCTCCAGAATATCTACCTGTTGCTTAGCCAAAACCATATTTTTCTGGGTCTCATTGCTCACTGGATCAGGAACCAAGCCCATTTGGACTAAAGCTGAAGTGCTTATAGAAAGGACAAAAGAGGTAAAATTAATGGTGGGTGTATTTTGTGTTTCAGTTGATTGTGTTTCAGCTTCGGGTGCACTCGTCTTTGCTTGATTATCTTTTTCAGGCTTTTCTTGGCCACGCTTATCATTGACTGTGTAAGATTGTTCTGATTTTTTTTCATTGTTGCTCATTTTTATTATCCTTTGGTTTTGCATTCATGCTTATATCTACTGCATCAGATATAGACTTTATTGACTCTTTGTCAAATAGCAAATGTGAATTGTAGACTGAACTGTAGGCCTGAACATAGCTTAAGTTATGTTTCTTGTATGCTTCTTTATAAACCACCAAGCTCTGCTCTTGACCATCTTTACCTTTTAAAACAACCGTGTAGTCAACACTGAGATTTTTATTTTTATCTTGCTTTAAAAACCTATCGGCTTTTAGAGCAAACATAGCCCGACTGGCACCAAAAGCAGGACCTTCTTTATCATCCTGACTTACCCACTGATCACCACTTTGAATAAAATTTTGGGTTTTATTGTTTTGAATCACCTCAAAAGCATTAATTTCACTGCCATTGATTGAAAATACTTTTTTAACCGCCAAGTCGCTTAAAGTATAATAAAAGTGCCCTGGATCAACCGGGTCTTTTTTAAAAACATACGGTAAATCATCTCGATACAAAAAAGCATGGTAAGGCGTATCTTGACCTCCCTTGGGTCTAGACTCTCTCACATACAGTTTTTTAGTCTTCTGATTGTCTTCAACCACCTCAAACATAAAATCTGGCTTATTCAACAATGACTTTTTGATTACTGTTGATAACTCTTTTTCTTCAATTAAGCCATCCACTTCAAAACTTTTTAAGTGATTTAATAAACCTTCAACTGCCAATTGATCTGCAAGTATATTGATGGGTTTTAGTAGCTGCCATTGATTGTTTTGCTTGCTTAAATGAAACTGTCCAGAAGTATTTTTTATATGAATGTCTTGAGGACGATTAAAGCCCATTAAATTTTTATGCACATAGTCCTTGGCGTGTTCAGTTTGGGTTTCTTTGAGCTGTTGATCACTTAAATAAATAGACTCATTTTTTTTTGCAACATAGATGTAAGTCTCCATTGTATTCATGTCACCGGTAAGAATAGTTTGTTCTGGAGTCTGTTGTTGGGCAGTAAAAATTTGTATTTCTGACTTTTCTGGACCAATGCCATAATCTGCAAATACATTCTTGCCTTTTGCGATGTATTTTTCTGCTTTGGCTGAGCTTATGTCTTCCAACAAACCTTCAACTTTTTTTTGATCTGCCAGATAACGAAACTCACCCCACTCAATGTACCATTGAGGCTCATCTTCAAACTCTTTGGCATATTCAGAAAATTCACTGGAATTCTCTTTGCTGCGTTTAAGCAATTGCCAGTGTCCTTGAGCATTACTGACTTTTATTTTTGTTATAGCATCTTTATTTAAGCTCAAAAGCAAAGCTTGTTGCTCTTTTATGGCTTCTTTTTTTTCTGATTGCTTAACATTCCACCAGTTTAAAACAATCAATGCCAGTAAAATAAAAAAAACAACGGCTATTTTTTTTAACATCACAATCTCCAAATTTTAAGATTCAGACCATCATAAATTAGGCTTCATTTTTTAATGCTTAGCCTAATCTTTTTCTGTATAACCATAAATTTAAACCAAACAGCAAAACAAGCATGGGCAGTATAATAATGGACAGATAAAAAATTACGTTGGCTTGTTTTGGGCTGAGCTCTATGGCCGAGCTTTTGATCAATTTAGGTCTAATGGATATTTGTTCAGTTTCGCCTCTTAAAAAGTTAAGGGCATTGATAAACAAATCATAATTGTACCGGTTCTGCCCCACCATGGCATTGGAAATAAAATCACTGTCACCCCACACAACAAGCTGCGCTTGTTTAATTTCTGGATCGTTGTCTCCTTCAACTTTAATTTCTAAATCTTTTTCTGACACTACACCTATACTGACTTTACCCACTGGATCAGTTTCTTTAATCACTGGTTTTTTATCAATGAACAAAGCTTGCAAGTCAGATTGTCCCCAACTGTTTTCTCCAGGAGCTGAAAAAGCCAATTCCACAACGGTTCCCTCAAATCCAGGAGCTTTGTTAACAGATCTTACTTGATCAAAGCTGGTATTTAAATTGCCGTTCATCCCTTGTTTTAAGGGTTCTACAATTGGGTGAGGGCCATAATCGCTGATCATCAATTCTGTGGTTATTTGTACACCTTGCAGTAACGCCAAACGTTTTTCCAAAATAACGTTGTCACCCAAAGCCACACCCCAAGAATTTAAAAAGTCTTTCAAACCACTCTCTACCAAGCGTACGGTGTTTTTATTCCCTGACAAGGTACTAATGTTGGGATCAAGTAACAACTGCACTTTTCCACCTGAAAGTAGATACTCATTTAAACTGATCACTTCATTGGCGCTGAAGGCACTTTGCGGACCAGCAATAACAACAATACTACAGCTTTTATCTATACTGGGCAGCATATTGCTGAGTGTTCTGATTTTAAAGCCTTCATTGACCAAACCAGGTTTGATAAAGCTTAAGCTTCTGGGATCTTGCGCATCTCCTTCTAATTTCAATTCACCATGCCCTTGAGTAAAACAAAGCAAGGTTTCTCCGTTACGGGTTACTTTAAGGATAGCTTGGGTAATCTCTTGTTCTGAAGCTGCTTGCAAAATATGTTGTTGCTCACCGTACTGAATTAAAATATCTCCATCTTGCGCAGAGATTTTTTGTGCTTCAAGCTTGGCTACATCTGGGTCTTTAAACTCAACAAAAACTTGCTTGCTTGCATCTTGGTAGTATTGCAATAGGTTTTTTAACCCTGGCTTTTGCTGATTGCTCTCCACCATAAACACATGAATCTTCAAAGGTTGCTTCAATTGCTCTAAAATTTTTATACTTTGATCAGACAGACTGTTAATTTTATTTTGGGTATAATCTTTTTTCCAATTTAAACTTCTACTGGAAATAACGTTCAACACAGCCAGGCAACACACAACCAAGACAATAAATACCGTATTGCCTAACCTTCCCTGATTTTTTTTATTGCCTAAGGCATCCTTGAGACCCCCTGGGCTTTTCATCAAGTGTTGAATACTCATCACCAAGTAATAGGCTAAAAATAACAAGGCTCCAATCATCAAACTTCTAAAAAACCAGTTGCCGCTGTCTTTGGTAATGGCATAGCCCAGTATGGCTCCCAACAAAAGAACCAAGCCAGTAACACCGCTCATCAATGATGTTGTCTTCATTTTTTACCTCCACCCTTGTGCATCTAAAGAACGATGGGTTAAAAACACAAATAAACCCGATAAACTTAAAAAATAAACAATATCCCTGCTGTCCACCACACCTCTAAGCATGGATTTCATATGTTCCGGTATAGAGATGTACTGAACTACACTGTAAAGCATACTACCCTCTTTCAAACCAATAGAACTGATCACAAATAACAACAGCAAAGCAACAAAAGTCATCACAGCCGCCACAATCTGATTTTCTGTTAATGAGCTAGCAAACATTCCAATAGCCAATGCAGCCGCCGCATAAAGAAAAACACTCACATAGCCAGTTATCACTGGCCCTAGCTCAGGGGGACTATCCAAACTGGCAAATAAAAAAACTTGATAAACAATGGTCGGCACAATCATCATCACCACAAACAAAAATGCCGATACATATTTTCCCCATACAATGTGCGTTGTACTTAAGGGCGCTGTTTTTAATAGCTCATCTGTTTTTTTACTTTTTTCTTCTGCAAAACTACGCATCATCAACAGTGGAATTAAAAACAATAAAATAAACGCCATATTAAATAAGCTGGGGGCAATTACAATGTCATTAAGATTTAAACTTTCAAGATACTGCGGGTTTTGTGTCATTTGCGCTAAATTTTTATAGTTCTCATACATCATGCTGAATTTGCTTAAACCCACATAAAAGAAAAATCCCGTTAAGGATAAAAATACCACCATAACCACATAGGCTATAGGCGAATAAAAATAGTGCTTCAACTCTTTCTCAACAATGGTCCACATCTTTTTCATGACTTACCTCTTTCAATAAACGCTCATTATACCTAAACAATTAATTTGTTTGGTTGAGCATGACATCAACAAACACTTCTTCTAGAGTTTTATTCTGAGTCAACTCTTTAATAGAGCCCTCAAGTGCTATTTTCCCCTGATGCACAAACACCGCCCGATCACAAATCATATTCACCTCCGGTAAAATATGCGTGGACAAAATAATGGTATGCTCTTGGGATAAAGACTCAATAAGCGCTCTTATTTCTCGAATCTGCGTTGGATCCAAACCCACAGTGGGCTCATCAAGTATCAAAACATCTGGCTTATGGACAATGGCTTGGGCCAAGCCCACTCTTTGTTTGTAGCCTTTGGACAAGTTACCAATCATGCGTTTGGCAACTTGTTTCAAGCCACATTTCTCAATAGCCCACTCTATTTGTTCTTTTTGTAACTTGCTTGGAATTTCTCTAACTTTAGCCACAAACTTCAAAAAAGCTTCTACTGTAAAGTCAAAGTAAACAGGTGGCGTCTCAGGCAAATAGCCTATGCGTCGCTTGACTTCCATAGGCTCTTTTAAAATGTCATAGCCTGCGATCAAGGCTGTTCCAGAACTTGGTTGCAAGGAACCGGTCATAATTCGCATGGTGGTGGTTTTACCGGCACCATTGGCACCTAAAAACCCCAAAATCTCACCTTTCTTTACTTTGAAAGAAATATCATTCACGGCTGTTATATCACCGTAGACTTTATAAATATGCTGCGCTTCAATCATGGGCACCTCGTTTTGCTGCTTGAATCCTAAGACTTTTATGACTCAAATTTTTACCAAAACCTCTCAATAACTCAAGTTATTCAAAGAAGTTAGGAGAACTTACTTTAACAAAAGATGTATGATTTTAGATTTTTAAAAGACAAACATCGCTTAAACCGTTAAACTGTTGTTTATATTATAATTATGTCAAACGGTATTATTTACAATAAGCGCAACAAAAAGAAAAAAGGGCCTCCTAGTTTTCCGGTAACCTCACTTGAAGATTTAAAGATCATTAAACTTTTTCGTGATATTCCTAACTTCACTTTAAAGCAGCTGCAAGGTAAAGTCAGACGCGCTAGCGCCTTAGCCAATGAAGACATCTTAGAATTTGAAACCGACACAGAAAGTTTTGCTCACTTTTTTTTCATTGCCAAAGGCCAAGTTAAAATTATTGGTTTTGACGAAAACGCGCGTAAAATTCCCATTAATTTTTTACGCAAAGGTGAGTTTTTTGTGGATAAACCCATGACTTGGAACAACCTAACTGCCAGTAAAGTTGTTGCCATCACCGATGCTGAGATTTTGATTGTTCGTAAAGAAGATTTAAAAACCTTTGCTCGCAGCAGCCAAGTTTTTGAAAACAGACTTAAACAAATCAGTGATCGTATTGATTACCGAAACCGAATTTACTGTGAAGACAGTTATTCACGTTCTGTTTTGGATTTTTTGGTGGATACCGCTTTAACTCAGGCCTCCCGTATTAAAATTACACAAATGAATAAGTGTATTGAGTGCGATACCTGTTATGATGCCTGTGAAGATCGACATGGCTTTCAAAGAATTGAACGCGGTTATGCCAAGTTTGGGGTGATGGACATTGCCCAAAGCTGCTTAACGTGCTTTTACCCTACCTGTATTCCCTCTTGCCCGGTTGAAAGTGTTATTTTCAACCCAGACAGCGGTGAAGTTGAAATCAAAGATGATTGTATTGGCTGTCAGTCTTGTGCAAAAGCTTGTCAGTATGGTGCCATCACCATCCATAAAGTGGATCAAAAAGACGAACGTTTTTCTCGCTTTTTAAACCACCCTGGTCAAAAACGGCCTCCTAAGTTTATCGCTGACAAATGCAATCATTGTGATGGTTTTAGTGATCTGGCGTGTATTTCACATTGTCCCACCGGCGCCATTATTGAACTAAGTGCCAACGAACTGTTAGAAAACCCAACCATTTTTAGCGTCAATCAAAACACACAAGCCAAAAATGAAGAGCTGGATGAACGCTCTGGTCTGGTTAAATTTCTGCAAAAAATATATTTTCTCTTGGCCTTTAGCATAATCACTTGGTTAAGTTTTGAATTTCTTGCCTTACAAGAACAATTCTACTCGCAGTTTTCTCTTCTACTCAAAGCACAGCGCGTGGGTTTTATTGATTCAAGCATAGAACTTAATTTTAATAAAGGCTCACAACTCTGTTTGTTTATTGGCAATATTGGCTTTTCAATGATTGTTGCTGCAATGATTTATCCTATGCGTAAGGCCTTTCCTCGCCTCTTTGGACGCTTTGGCTCCAAGCCTCTGTGGCTTGATTTTCATAACTTTGCTGGCTTTGTTGGTACCATTTTGGTTTTATTTCATACCGGCTTTGAATTTGAAATGGGTTGGGGTACCTTAGGTATGGTCTCTTTACTGTTTGTGATGATTACCGGCATGTTTGGTCGTTTTTTATATCAAATTATTCCCAGAACCGTGGCCACAACAGAGCTCAAATTTAGACAAATTCAGGAACAAGATCGTGAATTGGCGTATAAACTAGATGCTATTTTTGAAAAAGGAACACGCAGCCGACGCATTATTGATAAAATCGTAGAAGAAACCAATTTTGAAGAACTGGATGATCCAAGCATGCTTAAGCTTTTGAAATCTGTTGTTCATACTGGGTGGTTATTGATTAGGATCAAATACTTTACGCCCAAAGAAATGGAAAGCTACAAACGTCAGTACAGCACCTTTAGAAATATGGTTTATCGTAAAGTGCTGTTAATGCGCAATGTTCGCTTCTTGGAATTTGCTTCGCGCTTGTTTATTAAATGGCAGTATGTGCATAAGCCTCTGGCTTACGTCATGGGGATCTTTGCCATCATCCACGTGATTTACAACCTGTTCTTTTTTACCGGTTGGACTTAATACTTTATATGCATATTTATAAACCTATTAGGCATCAAAACTGAAATCATAAAATATATCATTGTGCTTTATGCCTAAGCAGTACTTTTTAATATTTTCCTTTGTAAATTTAAGTTCTGGCACATTCAACACCATCAATACAAAAATTATTACACTTTTTTAAACACTTAATAGCGCAATGTTCAATCAGAACTCCAACCTTTTATTATTTTTTAAAGTTGAGCATATTTTATTTTATACGATGATTAAAAACTTTTTTCATTCACCAGGATTAAGCTCATAAAAGCCATCCGTTCCGGTTACATCTCCATTTGTATCAATATAAATTCCACGCGAGATCGTCCAAAAAGCATCTTGAGTTAATGGTGATGGCTGTGCAGCAATAGAATAACCAGTTGAACCCGTGTAATCTCCGTCAGTATCAGCAAAAGCATAAATCATGAGTGTATTATTTTGATCTACACTATATTCAGCTGCCATATCAGAAGACGTATTGGCTTTGATTAAGAAATATCCCGGGCTTTCACTAATTAATGAAACACCCATAGTAGGATTTAGTGGATATTGCTTTTCTTCCCTATTGAATATCATTTCTGCTCCTACGTTTTGATAGCTGGTTTGAACAGAACAGTTGTTATCGATATATAAGTTAGCTTTAGGTAAAACAAGACTACAAACATATTGTTTATTCATAGAAGGCCTATGGGATGATGCCACATTCATATCGCAGTCAACTGTTTGACTGCTATAGCTCGATATAGGTGAAAAAGTAGGTGTAAAGTTAGCCGCACATGTTAAACCTAAAGAATTAATTTTAGGATCCGCGTACCAAACAATCTCTGCATCATAAGCTTTACGCAATAGCAACTTAGCTTCGCTAGACTTACTTTTTTGAATATATTTTAAATAAGCCGGTACTGCTGTTGATGCCAACAAGCCAATAATAGCAATTGTAATCATCAGTTCGATTAGTGTAAAACCACTTAAAAAAAAGAAATTGAACTTATTTTTCATTATTATATTTTACGTATTATAAATAATTGTTACAACATTTTAAATACAATTTTAAAAAGACGATTACATATTTAACTCACCAACAATCGCATAAACTATAAAGTTAGTAAAATCACTTCTTTAGAGCTTGCTATTCTAAATAGCTAAATCTATTCTGTATCAGTTTTTTAGAGCTGAACCGAAACTGAACAAAAAAACCTTTAATAACAATTACCTAGATATACTCTGCTAAACTTGTTATAATTAAAAGTGCGTGCGTAAGTTATTGTTTTATAGTTTTATCCTAAGCTTATCTTTACCCTATATGGCTAAAGCACAGTTTTTTTCACCCGGAGATTTAAGTAAAGCCCATTACAAATATCTTAACGGCTTTTCTAAATGCACCAAATGCCATACGGGCAATCGTAAAAAAGCCTGCTTAAAGTGTCATACCGATATTGCAAAAAAAATTGAATCGAAATCTGGCTACCATTACCGCAATGATAATAAACGCTGTTATCAGTGTCATGGCGAGCACCGGGGTAAAAAACATGATTTAAGAGATTTAAAACGCATTGGCTTTAAACATGAAGACACTGGCTGGCCTTTAAAGGGCAAACATAAACGCCTTGATTGTGAAGACTGCCACACGGATAAACGCGTTAACGCCATTACCGGTAAAAAAACTAAATTAACCACTTACCTCAAAAACTCTAGCAAATGCAGCTCCTGCCACCCAAATCCACACAAAAAACCAGAATACCAAAAACCTTGTGACGAGTGTCACAATGCCCAAGACTGGAATTATTTTGATTTTGCCAAAGATAAAAAAGTAAAGAAAAAATAAGGCCCTTGTGCTTGACAATTTTATTGGTTTAATCGTGTTTTTACTTTGTATCCCACTCATATCCCCCTAAAATAGAGTCAAGATTTTGCTAACCAAGAATAAAAATGTTGCTGCTGTTTATTTTTTTTGCTGGGTATTAGGCTATTGTCAAATTGGACTTGCCCAGTTCAATACATGGATAAGTCCAGGTGCTTTATCTAAAGCCCACCAAGAAATCTCGGGCGTGAAAAATTGTACACTTTGTCACTCTACGGCTCAGGGCTTACCCAACAAAAAATGCTTGACCTGCCATCAAGCCATTGCCAACAAGATCAAAAATAACTCTGGCTATCATGCTGTACAAACCGCACAGTGTTATCAATGTCATAATGAACACAAAGGCATTGATTACGAACTTTTAGGTTTAAAACGACTTAACTTTGAACATGATCAAACCGGCTGGTCCCTTACTGGCAAACACAAACAGGTGCAATGCAAGCAATGTCACACCCAAAAGCGTAAACATGCCATAACAGGTAAGACAACTAAAAAAACCAGTTACCTTGCAGCCTCACCTCGCTGTTCTACTTGTCACAAAGATGTTCACAATAGTAAAAAGTCTCGCTTCAAACGTTGTCAAGACTGCCATCACTCTTACAACTTTAACAGCCTGATCAAACATTTGCGTTTTAATCACAATAGAGAAACAAACTTTCCCCTGACTGGCGCACATAAAAAGGTTGAATGTTACAGTTGCCACACTAAAAAAGTTTGGCGGCCTTTAAAATACAAGCGCTGTACAAACTGCCATAGTGACCCGCACAAAGGAAGTTTTGGTTCCAATTGTCAAAAATGTCATAGCACAGACTCCTGGAAGGCGGGCAGTCAGTTAAGCAGCACTCAAAGTTCTTTTAAAGACTTCGATCATCAAAAAACACGTTTTCCTTTAACCGGTCAACACAGAAGCGTGACGTGTAAACGTTGCCACGGTAATACCATTGGTAAAATTAAAAATTTTAGCAAGTGCAGTGACTGTCACAACAATCCGCATGGGCAAGAATTTAAAAAACTATGGAAAAGCAAACAATGTCAAGACTGTCACTTAACTGAAGGATGGCAAATTTTATCTTTTCTTCACAATAAAGATTCACGCTATACATTAACCGGGCAACATACGGTTGTGGCTTGTGAAAAATGCCATCAAAACAGAAAATATCGCTGGTTAAAAAGCTCTCCCAAATGCAGTCAATGTCATCAAGATATTCACAACAATCAATTTGGTCAACAAGCTTGCTCTAACTGTCATAGCACCGCTGGTTTTTCACAAATGCAGTTTGACCACAACACTCAATCACGATTTAAGCTGGAGGGAGTTCACCGTTATGTCAGTTGCAAAAACTGTCACCAACAAGGAAAGTTTAGACCCCTTTCAACCAACTGCAAATCGTGTCACAATGACTTCCATCAGGGAGAACTGGGGCAACAATGTCAAAATTGTCACTCACCAACCCGCTTCAACGCGATTGAGTTTGATCATAACAAAAACTCTAGTTTTAAATTAGATGGTCAACATCGCTACCTCAACTGCAATCAATGTCACCAAAACTTTAAATACAAACTTGGTATCAAGCGTTGTTCAGAATGTCACACAGATGTGCACAACAACTCATTTGGACAAAACTGTGAGCGTTGTCACAACACGCAAACTTTTGCCATGAAAAATAATTTTCATGATTTTGGTGAATATGAGCTCAAAGGTGCTCACAATCAATTGAATTGTTTGGTCTGCCATGGTCCAAAGCAAGCGGTAAGATCTATTAAACCGCAATGTCAAAGTTGCCATCAAGACCCACACATGAATAGTTTTGGCTTACGCTGCCAAGACTGCCATGGTCAAAACACTTGGCTCCCCACACAATTTAGACATGCGCAAACCGGCTTTGAGTTGTCCGGTGCCCATCGCTTCTTGTCCTGTGAGCAGTGCCATGTCAATCGTATCTTTGGTGGCTTGCCCAACGAATGTTCATTTTGTCATCTAAAAGATTTTGCATCTCCCATGATTATTCCTCAGCATGCTGGCGGCAATACTAACTGTAAAGATTGTCATAGAACCTATGGTTGGAGACCCTCCAAACTATGATGCGTTTTTTTATTCAATCTTGGTTTTTCATCAACTTTTTCAACTGCATGCTTTTTTTTAAGCTGTGCTATGCCCAAAACACTGACCAACAATTCAATGGCCATCTCAACCTAGGGTATTGGTCTGTAAGGCAAAATACTCTTGATCAAGACAATGCTTTGCAAAATGATGGCGTGGGTCTAGACTACTTACAAGATCGTTATCGTTTATTGATGCTTGATCTTCGTTTGTACCAGCAAAAGACTATTTCAAATACAAAACAAACAAACTTTCGTTTTGTGGGCAAAAGTCGTTTCAATTTAGATGAGAGCGCTTACAGTCTGGCTTACAATCAAAAGAATCGCTATGATATCCGTGAGCTTTCCTTAGAGTATAAAAATCTTTTTGCAGGTCATGACTTTTGGTTGGGAAGACAGATTGTTTTTCAAAGTGGCGGTATGCGTTTTGATGGAGCTCGCATTGTATTTAACCTTGATAGCAGCAAACAACTGGGATTTTTCTCTGGCCTTGGTCAAGATCCAAGAAGCAACCTGGGCTTTATTGGCAATGATCAAAACAATCAATTGATCAGCACTGACTTTTTTAGCTTAGGGAGTTATTACCAACTTAAAAATGATACCTTAAATTTTAGTAGCTCTTTTAATGCACTCCTCTATCAAGGGCAAATAGACCGTTTGTACAGCTTTATTCATAGTAGCTATACGCCGCATCGTCGTATACGTTTATCGGCTTTACTCAATTTTGCTTTTGTTCCTCAATCCTTAGATCAGCTGATGCTCAACATTTATTATATTTTTTCTGATCAAGTGAACAACAGTTTAAGCTTTACCCGTTGGTCCAACGTTGAGTATGCCGCTTCACAAAGCTCACAAATTCCCAGCCAAGGACAATTTACACCAGACAGTTATGTCAATGGCAATGTATTCAACGACACCTTTTACACACAAATTAGAGACCAGATCAGTTACACTTTTTTACCAGGGCAAACTTTATTCACTGGCCTAGAACTAACCAAAAGAAGCTTTGACGACTTAAACCGGTCGCGTTATTTTATAGGATACAAAAACAATGCTTTATTTGATCCCAGCATTGATTTTAAAAGCCAAATTAATTTTATCAACAATTATAAAAGCGCCCATGTTGCTTTTGATGTTGTATTGGGCAAAGATTTTTCTGATGGAAAATTGCGTTTAGAAAGTTTTTTTAATCGAGTTAGAACTGAACGGGATGTTTATTTAAACAACAGTTTATCCACTTTGCCCACAGAAAATGAGCAAGAATATAGTTTTGGTGGCAATGCATTTTGGTACTTTAGCAGAAAAAACCTTTTACATGCTCGTTACCAAATATTTAAAGAAGAGGACAGCCTCAATGATAATGATGCAATTACCGTCAATGATTTGTATGTGGGTACCAGCTTTAAATTTTAGTTGCTCAACCCTTAATGCGCAACATAAGGTTGTTTTTGTTCCAATATATTGTCAATGATTTTAGCTATTTGATGAGGTCGTAGCATTTTTTCCAAAAACGCGCTGGGCTTATAACTATTCAAACGTTTTTTTATTTCTTGATCGCTGATCCACGATAAAATAATCACGGGCAAATCTTTAAGACCTAATTTTGTATCTACCCTCAAGCTTCTTAATAAGTCTTCACCTGTTTTAACGGGCATTTTAAAGTCTGTTACACATAAATCAAAATCATCACTTTCAAGCATTTCTAAAGCTGTGTCTACAGACAAGGCAATTTGAACATCAAAGCCTTCATCGGATAAACGGCTGTGCATGTACTCAAGAAAAAAATCATCATCATCCACTAAAAGGATTTTTGCTTTATTATCCTGCATATCTTCTCCCAAAACCATCTCTTTTCTAGCTTTATGCCCATGCTTTATTGCCTATTAACCATTTTAACAACATTTATTTCTAAAAAAAACATTAAAAAAGAAAAAAGTCTACACTTGAAAAATTAATTTTTTCTTAATATTACTATGGTTAAGGAGCCAAAATGACGATTACTTTTAAAGTTAAAAAACAGTATGTGCTGTATCTTATTCTATATTTTTCATGTTCTTTTGCTTTTGCAAAG
Source organism: bacterium (assembly GCA_022763185.1). Classification (NCBI taxonomy): domain Bacteria; species bacterium. Next base: position 103,539 of record JALEGL010000005.1, read on the forward strand.
AATACGCAAGTTAAAACAATAGAGCTTCCTAACAATATCAAACTGGGAAATACTTTAGCCAAAGAAACCATCTACTTAGGCGGATTTTCAGGTTTGACTTTTTCTCACCAGAAAAAAAATAAACTGTATTTTTGGACGCTGACAGATCGTGGGCCCAATGCCGAGCCCTTTGCTTTTGAAAAGAATTCAGAAAAAAGCAGACCTTTTCTCTTACCTCAATATCAATTGCAACTCGTTCAACTGGTTTATCATACTAAAAAAAACACCCTAAAAATAAAAAAACAACTCCCTTTGCAAGATCCTAAGGGTAAAAAATTAACAGGTGTTCCTAATTTATCAACCAGCCAAGATAAAAAACATCTGCATGAGCCTCCTGCTGACCTCTTGGGTAAATCATTGGCTTTAAATCCGTATAGCCTTGACCCAGAAGGAATCGCCATAGACGAAACCGGACATTTTTGGTTGGTTGACGAATATGGTCCTGCCATCATAGAGTTTAACAAAAAAGGCAAGATGTTGGCTAAATATGTTCCAGAAGGAACAGCTTATCAAAGCAAACACATTCACCCTGTTCTGCCAGAAGTCATCAAAGAACGTAAAAAAAACCGAGGTTTTGAAGCCATCAGTATTGCTAACCATAAATTGTATGCTGTTTTGCAGAGTCCTCTTCCTACAAAAAAGAAAAATGATGTCATTAGAATCATTGAGTTTGATCTTAAAAAAAGACAGACCACTGGGCAGTACATCTATCTATTAGATAACGTCAAAAAAGCTGATAAAATGGGCGGCATGACGGCTCTCAATGAAAATGAGTTCTTGGTCATAGAGAGAGATGGAAAAGATGACAAAGATGCCATTAAAAAAATATACAAAATCAACTTTGCTGCTGATAAAAACTTATTGAACAATGCTTATGATGCTACGATGTTTAACACCACCAAACTTGAAACGCTTTCAAAAAAAGAGCTGCAAAAAAAGTATGCTCTCTCTAAAACTTTATGGATGGATTTAAAAGATCATAAGTTGAATAGCCTTGCAGACAAGTATGAAGGCATAGCTTACGTTCCAACGCATAATGCATTATTTTTAATCAATGATAATGATTTTGGTATCACAGGCATTTTCAATCCAAAAACGGGAAAACTGGATAAAGGAACGCAATTGTTTAAATCGTATTTTATTCAAGTAAAACAATAAACTTGATTCAACAATAATATCAAAGACAAGGGGGAATGTCATGATCAACTATTATTATGTATTGCGAGGCTCTGCAATTGCTATAGGATTAACAATCCAATTTTCTTATGCACAATACCTAAAGCAAGACTTTTTTTCTTTATACAATCAGCTACAACAAAAAAATTTAATAGCCGATACAAGCAGTACTCGCAACAGCAACTACATTCAAATTGAAACCGCAAGCAACCTTTGTTTTAGTGACAACCATAAAGCCATTGATCACACAGACCATTTAATCCACATACTGGGCAATAGAGCTCCAAAAAGAATTGGAGAAGTATACAACCTGGATACACACAATAGATTATTGGCTCAGCACGGTATCCGAACCCGAATTAGAGCTTGGATAAACAAAAATCGCCAGCCTAAAAAAACATCGCTCACCTTTAAGTTCAACTCTGAGGGAATTGACTTTAAACAACATTATGCCTCAGATTTGCTTTCTATTGACACTTCAACACATGAACAAAAACATGAGTTGGGCATAGACTATCCTAGGGAATCGAGCATGTGTTTACTGGAAAACCTATGGAATACCTTTTCAAGTAGTTCTACCTATTCTTTAAAATATGAACCAGGCTTTGATTTTTTACCCTATACGCAAACAAAAGCCTGGAAAAACACCTTAGCTTCTACAAACCATGAATCACGCTTTACACCTTTATCTTCACTTCTAAGGGATCTCCCCTTCTCTGAAATTCAAGAGCAGCTTTTACACAATGAACTCATAAGAAATAACTTAGACCTTGATGTGTCTTTAAATACAATTGGCTTTGTCAGTGCCTTTGACCTGATGCGATGGTCTTTGCCAGTCGATGAAAACAACCTAATCAAACTCGACATCGACCAAAAAACACCGTTTTACCCACAAAAAAAAGACACACGATTTGAGATCTCCTTCAAAATCAAAGCGCACAAAGAACATTTAAATCCTAAAATATTGCTCAATTTACTTAACCTTGCCATTGAATACAAAAGCAATGGCAAGCTTAAAGCTTGCCCTCAAGAAGAAGCTTTTTCTGAGTACATTTATTTATGACACAAAAAAACTGTACGTTTAAACGTGTTCTCTTGCTAAGGTGAGGCTGGTGCATCTAAATGATCCACCCAGCTTGATGGGCTCAGAGTAACTGAGCGTTTCTACTTTAAAACCATGTTGTTTTAACTCACTACGAAGTCTTTGCTGTTGTTGCTCTACAATAATGGTTTCTGGGTTTAGAACTACAACATTGGTAGCCAATTGTTTTGCCTCTTCATCATTAACCTCAATCAAAGTATATTTTTTTTGCAAATATTGAACATCTTGTTCTTTAAAGCTAGCACGATGAATAACGGCTTTATCTTTAGATAGAATCATTAAACGCGTATCAAGATGCATGATATTCTCACCCAGGTTCAATACTTTAACGTCAACATCATGCAAAGCAAGCTCATCAATGGCTTCCTGTGATGTACGGCTACTTAACCCAACCAAGACTTCATCCTCTGTAGGCATAACATCACCGCCTTCAATGTGACCGGATGTAATTTCTATACACTGGCTTTGGTCAATCGAGGCTTGATCAAAGGTGTTAGCCAATTGATCAAATTCTCCATTGCGTTCTTTGAATTTTCTATTTTGGCTGTAAAACAATTTCTCACCAACAACAAAGGCAACATCTCGTGTATACATCTGCCATGGTAAGTTTTTTTTTGCTTCGATTTCAATTAAATCTACCTTGTATGCGTGTAAAAGCTCCAAAAAAGCTTCTTGTTGCTGAACCAAGAGATTGATATCCCAGACTTCCTTTAGTGAGTGAAATTTATGAAACTCAGGGTCTTGGCTAAGGTAGTTTTTTGCGCTTGGCGAGTATAGACCCGAACAGTAAGCAACTGATTTTAAGGGCGCATATTCATTTTTTACATTCAGCTGCATAAATTTTTCTCGTTGCACTTTATGTGCCTTTTCATCACATGTCAAACCTGGCTCATATTGATAAAAATTGATCTTGATAACATTGCCAAAGGTTTTTTGAATACTCTTCTAGCTGTTTTTGATCAAACTTCAAAGCTCTATAGGCTTGTGCAATATTATTGACATCATCACGTTCTAAAAACGCTCTACGTTTTGGGTTTTGTTCAAATCTCTGCCAATACGTTTGCTCACGTTGACTGTAGATGGCATCTATTTTTTGTTGATCAAACATTTGATACCTTTCTTCATGTAAAACCGCCTGCATCGGTAAACGCTCTATTCTTTTTTTATCTTCGGCTGCATAGCCTAAACAAATTGTTGTTACCGGAACCACTAGCTTAGGCAAATTGAGTATACTGACAATATCTTTGATTCCCGTTAAGGTTGAGCCCATATAACAGGTTCCTAAACCCATAGCTTCGGCCGCCACCACCACATTTTGTGCCAATAGGCTGGCATCAATAATGCCTCTGATAAGACTCACTTCATTGGCAAAAGAAGTTTTGGCTTCTCGTGTATCAAACCAGCGCTGCATTCTATGCAAATCTGCGCAAAAGGTAATTAAAACTGGCGCTTGCAGAATCATGGCTTGCTCACCATGCGCCGCATACAATTTTTGTTTTTGCTGCTCATCCTTACTGACAACCATCGCATAAAATTGCATGTTGCCCGATGTTGCTGCCCGCGTTCCGGTTTGCAAAATTTTTTGTAACAGCGCCTCGTCTACAGCTTTGTCCTGGTATTGACGAATTGAACCATGACCATCCAATAAAGCTAAAAAATCTAAACTCATCGCATTCCAATAAATGAATCTCGCTCAACAGGCAAATTTATCTTTAGCTATGACCTACCTGGAAAAAGATGCGTTTATCCCTGTCTAAACATAAGGTGCGATAGGCTGTTCAAAACTTAGAAGCCAATTTTCTATTTGCCTATCATCAATACGTCTGAACATTTCATAGCCGTGTGCAAACACAGTAACCGTTGTCCATAAGCCCCCTTGCGGAACAGGACAATTGTCATAGGGTGCATTAACCAGATTTGTAGCCCCCGTTACACCATCTAGGCGGTCTTTCATGGGTTCAATGTCAATGCTGTTTTGAGAATCCGCTCCAAGATAGCGCTCTATAGGATTTTCCCAAAGAAAGGAATCTGGATTATCAATTTCCATATTCAAAATACAATTTAAGGCACCCATATCCCCAGCAGTAAAAACATGGTGCGTTTCATCATGAAAATTGTATTTCAAAGGACCTGACATGCCTTCAATGTAATCTGCCTTGAGCATTTTTGTTTCTAGATTGTAGGACAACTTAAAAAATGATGGAATGCAAACTTGCTCTGGACATAAAGTAGAATAGACTTCTCTATGCAACACTGAGTTTTTATGCCATTGAATCTTTAATTTTATTTTTTTTGCTGCATCTTTTTTAGACTTAAGTGGCTCCAGCACGGCGTATTGCAAGTCAAAAGCAACATTGGACGTATGATACTCATTCAGGTTATCGTTTTCTGCAGAATAAAATTGAATCCCAAAATCAATGATCTGGTCTGGAACATGGACTGTTGCATAATTGATCCACTTTCTTGTGTTCGCATTGAGTTCTGCAATAGAATTGTTTTTTAAAATTTTTTGAATGACTCTATCTTGATAAGAGAGCTCTGGAACAGTGTTATTTTGAACTTGAGTAACTGCTTCAGAATGTTCTTGTGCAGCTTGAGAATACTCCTTGGGTTTTCTTTGACTGGACTTTAAATCACCTTGCACTTCTTTTGGTCTGGCTTGCCATATATTTTTTTTTACTGTTTTTACAACAGGAGTATAGCTGTTTTGAGATGTTTTCTGCTTTAGCTTTGGATTGCAGCCTGCGTTTACAATTAATGCAATAAAAAACAGACTAAACCATACCGTATTATTGTAAAACATACATCAACATCTCTTTTTAATTATTCGCCAAAACTGAGGGGAGATTACAATCTCCCCCTAAAATTAGTAAAGTAAAGCCTTTACCCCTAGCCTTTACGTTTAATCAGTTCCAGAAGATAATCCCCTAGGTATTCAACCACACTGCCATCTTCTTGCTGAACATCTGTAACAGGAATCATATCACCTGAAACTGTGCATGATCGTGTTACTGGATCATAGCTTTCTATTTTGGCGTAATATTCTAAAGCTTCTCGGTCATCAAACTCATCTAATTCTTCAAAAAGTTCAATGTAGGTTCCTGATTCAAAGCCTAATTCTTGTGCTTCAGAAGAAAAAGAAAACTCTCTTTTATGGCCATCATTGCCTCCATCATGTGACACAAAACCTTCAATATCAAAAAAACATACTTGGCTAAGTACATTAATCTCTAATGTGGCTGCGTCATCTTGATTTAATCTATAGGTTCCTGACGGGTGGGCAAAAGCGTTAGAAAAAATTGCAACTCCTGCAACGGCAAACATTATTTTTTTAAGTAACATGACGGTCTTCCTCCTGATGTGGTTTAAATTAATATTGATAGTCATTATCAATACTGATAAACTTTGCAAGTGATTTTTATCATTTTTTATTTATGTCAACGACCACTTAGTTCTATGACATAGATAACTGTGACTGATTACTTAAGAATTAGAGCTTTACAAAGATCATTCCCCAGGTTTATGATTGCATGGGTAACTCACTTATAAATAATAAATTTTTACATCTTAGCAGATACTGAAAGGTTTTTATGGAAAACAAAGAATCCATCATTAAAGTTTTAAATGAAATTATGGAACATGAGCTGGCAGGCGTTGTAAAATATACGCATTACTCTCTCATGATTTTTGGTCATCATAGAATACCGATTGTTAAATGGTTAAGAGACCAAGCGACAGAGTCCTTGTTGCATGCAAACACTGCCGGTGAACATATCACCAGTCTGGGAGGCCACCCGTCCTTAAAAATTGCCCCTTTACTTGAAACGCATCAACATGAAGTCAATGATATTCTAAAAGAAAGTTTAGAACATGAACAACGCCAGCTTGATAAGTACAAAGAACTGCTTTCAATTGTTGATACCCAGCATATTGCTTTAGAAGAATATTCTAGAACCATGGTGCGTGATGAACAGGAGCACATCAATGAAGTGCAAAAAATGCTCAGAAAACCAGGTGAACTTGATTAGCATGGTAAATGCGCGTTACTAACCACTAATTTTCTTAATCAAGGTGCAGGTGAGTAATTTATAGACAGCTGAGTACTTTTTCACTAAGTTGACTCTCATGTCTAACAACAACCCTGCATATGAAAAACTCAAACAAAAAAATACTGCTGCCCTCTTGGGTGGTGGTGAAGATCGCATTAAAAAACAACACGACGCTGGAAAACTCACGGCCCGTGAACGCATAGACTTTTTATTGGATGACAACAGCTTTGAAGAAATAGACAAGTTTGTCAAACACCGCTGCGATGAGTTTGGCATGCAGGATAAAAAAATTGAAGGCGATGGGGTTATTTGTGGTTATGGTAAAATTGATGGTCGCACGGTGTTGGTTTTTGCCCAAGATTTCACGGTTTTTGGCGGCTCACTTTCTGGTGCCAATGCCAAAAAAATCTGTAAGGTTTTAGACTTGGCTTTAAAAATTGGCGTCCCCGTTATTGGCCTCAATGACTCAGGCGGTGCCAGAATCCAAGAAGGGGTAGAAAGTCTTGGCGGCTATGCAGATATTTTCTTGCGTAATACTTTAGCCTCTGGCGTGATTCCCCAAATCTCTGCCATCATGGGCCCTTGCGCCGGCGGTGCCGTTTACTCCCCCGCCATCACTGATTTTAACTTAATGGTGGATCAAAGCAGTTACATGTTTGTCACCGGTCCAGATGTGATTAAAACTGTGACCCATGAAGAAATCAGTAAAGAAGAGCTGGGTGGAGCCAATACCCACAATAAAAAAAGTGGTGTGGCACATTTTTCTTACCCAGATGATCAAAGTTGCTTGGTAGGCATACGTCAGCTTATATCCTACTTGCCCAGCAACAACATGGAAAAAGCACCCCAACACGCCAATAAAGCTCCTAAAAAATCTGAAGCACTGGACACTTTAATCCCACAAGAAGCCAACAAACCCTATGACATGAAAGCTTTGATTAACTTGGTAGTGGATGAAGATTCTTTTTATGAAGTTCATGCCGCTTATGCTCAAAATATTGTGGTGGGTTTTGCTCGCGTAGAAGGAAAAAGTATAGGTATCGTGGCCAACCAACCGCAAGTCTTGGCCGGCTGCTTAGATATTCATTCTTCAAGTAAAGCTGCCCGTTTTATTCGCTTTTGTGACTGTTTCAATATTCCCGTGGTAAGTTTTGTAGATGTCCCCGGCTTTTTGCCGGGCACACAACAAGAATTTGGCGGCATCATTAAACACGGGGCCAAGCTCTTGTATGCTTATGCTGAAGCCACGGTTCCCAAGATCACTTTTATCACTCGTAAAGCCTATGGTGGTGCTTATGATGTTATGTCTTCCAAGCATATTCGTGGTGATTTAAATTATGCCTACCCCAATGCAGAAATCGCTGTGATGGGCGCAGATGGTGCCGTGAATATTATTTTTAGAAATGAACTCAAACAGGCCAAAGATAGCACACAAAAACATAAAGAGTTGGTGGAAGATTATAAAAAAACTTTTGCCAATCCTTACAAAGCTGCTGAACTTGGTTTTATTGATGAAGTCATCTATCCATCACAAACAAGAGCCAAGTTGATTCAAGCCTTAGACTTGTTAAAAAACAAGCGCGATAAAAACCCACCCAAAAAGCATGGGAATATTCCTTTATAGTTTTTTATCAAAAGCTAAGCCCTAGCTTTTGATATTGTCTGGATAATCCTGTAAAATTTTTATTGTGTCTGAACAACAAACTGAATTTTCTCTGAAAAACTGTTTCTTATTTTTTTTTCTTTTACAATTTTTTGTATTCTTATTTTTTTATATCGGCATTAAAAAAACTGAAAGTAAATCTCAACTTTACACTTGTTCAGAGTTTACTATAAAACCTATTGAAACTTTTTCTTCACCCAAAACTAAACCTTCCCCACAAAGCATAGCTACTTTAAAAAAAGAACATGAAATTATTGTTACGCCCAAACCTATTAAAAAAAATAATGGACCCCAACCAGAGTACAGTGAGCTCAATACAACCAAACCCAGAGAAGATACTGAAATTGATATTGTTAACCCAGATGTAAAACACTCCCCAGACTACACACGTGATTTTTTAATTAATCACCAATGCCCAGTTATAAACTGCATTGAAATGAGTTTAAATTTTAAAGATAAAAATGACGCCAATTTTAATGTGCAAAAAGACGCCGATGGTCAAAATTTGTACACATTTAAAATCCGGGCAAAGCACAAAGATAATAGAAGTTTTAAATTTCTCAATGCCATTGTTCAAGGAAAACTTTTATTATCACAATGCAGCTCCTTGGGTAATACTAATGTTGCCGTCCTAGGGTTTACGCCATCAAAAAACCCAATCATCAGCACTCAAAGAGGTCCCATTATTGTACAAGATAACAATGTATCCATTGGCAAAAAAGAGGGCTTTAAAATTTTTAGAAATCAAAAACTAATTCAAAAAGTCACCTCACCTAAGAAAAATTTACTGCACAAGGCGAGCAACTCTATCATTTTTCATTTAAACCCTAATGGTCAATTGTTCTTCACACGTGCTGGAAGCAATCAATGCATTGCTTATTCTGAAAAACGTACCTTTCAAACAAGCCCTGCTAAACATTGTAATTTTAGATTAGAAAAAGATCCAAACCACAGTGCAAAATTTGAGCAAAGTGCAAACGAGCAATTTCATATACCAGCCAACAACAATAACAATTATACTGTTGCCATTTATAACAAAAATTGCCGCTAAAAAAAAAGGTATGCACTGACGTACATACCTTTTTACTTAAACTATACTTTTATTTTAGCTTTCTTTTTTCTCCAAAAGTTTAGATGCTGTGGCTACCATACCTGCAATATCAGACAAGTTGGATGGAATGATTAGAGTATTGTTGGTTTTGGCCAACTTACCAAACTCTCCAACATATTGTTCAGCCACTCTTAAATTAACCGCATCTTTACCACCGTCTTCATTGATGGCTTGCGCAACTTTTCTTAAACCCTCAGCAGTAGCTGCTGCAATCAATTCAATTTCTTTAGCGTAACCTTCTGCTTCATTGATCTGCTTTTGCTTTTCCCCTTCTGAACGCATAATGGCTTCTTGCTTATCGGCTTCAGCAATGTTGATTTTAGACTGTCTTAGACCTTCAGACTCTGCAATGGTCGCTCGTTTTTCACGCTCTGCTCGCATTTGTTTTTCCAAAGCATCGGTAACTGTTTTAGGGGGATCAATGTTTTTAATTTCATAACGGGTTACTTTTACGCCCCAAGGATCTGAAGCTTTATCTACCGCTTGAATAATCTCTGAGTTAATGGCTTCACGCTCTTCAAAGGTTTTATCCAGCTCCAGTTTACCAATTTCTGAACGCATCGTGGTTTGCGCCAACTGAGTTGAAGCAAAACGAAAATTTTCAATGCCATAACTGGCTTTAACTGGATCTATCACTTGTAAGTACAAAACGCCATCCACTTCGACAGCAATATTATCTCGTGTAATACAGGTTTGAGACGGTACATCCAAAGCCACTTCTTTAAGTGAATGCTGATACGCCACTCTATCGACAAATGGTACCAAAATATGCAAGCCAGCTCTAAGAGTCTTAGAGTACTTACCCAAACGCTCAACAATATAGGCTTGCTTCTGCGGCACAATCCGCACCGACTGCGCCAAAACAATTAAAACAAATAAAGCTAATCCCGCTCCAACAAAAATTCCCATAGATCCTCCTTTTAATTCATCAAAAGATAAATCCTACCTTTTGATATTTATTCCTCAGGCACAAAAGACAACGACTACCTTTTGTACTTAATTACTCCACAATAAGTTTTATGCCATCAATGGCTTTGATTTTGACCACTTTGCCAACAGGGTGATCGTTATCTGATAACGCTGACCATTTGGCACCTTTGTATTCAACTGCGCCTGTATGTTGATCTGCATCAATGGTTTCAACAACCTTGACATGTTCACCCACAAAGTCCTCTAAATTGGCATCGGCATTTTGTTCATCTGTAGTGTAACCGGTAAACTGATTTTTAACCCATTTGCGCAGAGAAAATAAAAACCCAACTGATGCAAAAGAAAACAATAAAAGCTGGTGATTGGGATTAGGCAAAATACCAAAGGCACAGACAATCGCCACCAGCCAAGCACCCAAACCAAAAAACAAAAACAAAACCGCAGGAACAATAATCTCGCTGATCAATAAAACCAAACCCACAAAAAACCAAATCAGCTCAGGTGTCCATTTCATGGTCACATACTAACACTTTCATTTTTAACTGAAAAGAAAAATCACTGCTCTTGCATATCAGATTCTACATACCTTTTTCGAAGTTCAAACTCAGCTGAGCTAACAACAACTTTTTCAGTGTATATCATGCTAGCCAAAAAAGCCTGAGAAAAATTAGGCGACATACGGTTTACACAAAAATTATACAACATCAAATGGTTTAAAAAAACACTTTTAAATGAATCGGCAAGGTCGAATCCCGTATAAAAAATAAAACGTTTCAGTGTGGGTGCATAGCTTGGATCGACATTTTTAAACACTGTACTGCCTTCATTTTGTCTGTGAATAAACATAGCATATGCATCAAGCAATTTTTCTTCTAACGCACTATCGCTTATACTTTCCCAAAATCTTAAATCTTCTTGAGAAAATAAAATATTTTCATGGTTGTTTTGCTGTTCTAATTGAGAAATTTGATAATCAATTTGTTCTAACAAATTAGAAGAGTGTATATCAGTTTTACTTGCATTGTATTGAATCATCTCACGTAACTGACCTTCAATTTCTTCAAAACTGTTACCATTAATATATGTTTGAATATTTTGAAGTTGTATTTCCTCATTATTCCAATAATGGTTATCCAACAATGAGTATAAGCCTGCATCAACACCCAAACGAACCCCCATGCTCAAACTATAGTCGTACAAAGGAACAAGCAGCATTGATTTACCCGCTGATGAAAAATTAGCAAGCTTTGCTTTTTTAACTAAACTATAAATAAATAAATCTAGAAATAATCTTGTCCAATATCGACCACTATCAACTTTATCATCCCAATGAACTACAGAATAAGCAGTAGTTTTTCCAGCTAGGCTTGCAAACATTGCTAAACTAGAAAAGTGTGCTTTATACATTTTATTGATATTAGTAGGAAACTGACATTGTTCAACGATTTGGCGTCTTGCGTTTGCAATCGACTTACTTCTTTCTAAAGCTTCATGATGAGTTAACATTTTTCCAGTAACATGATCAGGATAATTTCTAGCTTTTGAATATTGTTTCCAAGCTACTTTTAAGTCTTTTCTTCTCTTGGCTAAAATTTGCTTCGCTTTTCTTGCGTTACGTATATTTGGAACAACTCTCTCAATAATGTTATCTGAAACAATTGTAGAGAAATCTAATGGTTGTGAAGAATTACCGGTAAAATGTGTAAAAAGACCTTGTTCAATTCTTTTCACTTCCTGTTCAAGTTTATAGTAGTCCATAAAATCTAAGTCAATCGATCTTAATTGATTTTGTAACCTTCCTGTTCTTGACCATGATCTTTGAATAAATGGATTTAATGTTGCTTCATTTGGCCAAGCTAAATTAAAGCGTCTTAGAATCATTGTGTTAGAATTTGTAATAGTATCACCATATGCTCTTTGAAACACTTTAAAGTCAAAAGAGGTTCTTAACGTTAAGTGTTCTTGTTCCATTTTAACAATAATTTTATCTAAATTATATGTTGGCACATAACGTTCAACCCACTCTAAAAATTTTTCTTTATCACTACTTTGAGAAGCTGTATTATCAAGAATTCTTTTAAAACGACTTAACTGTTGTTTTCTTACCGGATCAATTTTTAAAACGTTGTCTCTAAATACAATCTTATAGTCAAATGCGTTTCGTCTTTCATACTCAATAATTTTTCTATGCAAACTTTGTATATTTATCCTTCCTTGCCGATAGAGCTGATTAATAAAATTAAGCATCTTTTCCAATTCAACAGCGTCATCAGAAAAATAAATTAGTTTCTCTATAAACCAGCCATTCCTTGAATTCACAGGAAGGGTTAAGACATAATCAAGCAACTTATTTCTTACTCTATGCGAAAAATATCTAATATCATGTGAAAAAAATTGATTTACTCTTAAATCGGCTTCACCAACTATCCTTCTTAAAGGATCTCTTCTAATACTATTAATATCAATGCCACTGTGTTTTTGGATGATTTGTCTTGCTCTAGCTTCAAATTGATCTTCAGGTATATCCTTAAGCTCGTGATACATTTTTCTAAAACGAAAAAAATCACCATCATATAGCTTTGGGTCAGAAAGTATTGTAATTGTATTTATATCCAATACAGCTTCAACATTTTGATTTCTTTTAATTAAAGCTTGCAAGGTTACAAATGCATTTCTTTTAAAATCTCTATAGGCTGGATTAAATATTAACTCATGTATATGTTGAGCATAGGGCTTAAGGTCTTGAATCACTCTCAATAAAGCAGCTCCATCAAACATCAATGCCAAAGCCAAAGAAATTTTTGCATCTAAAAACATGCCTTTATATTCGGCATAAACAGCATGACTATCAACTGCATTTTTGTGATTGGCAATAAAACTTTTTCTACTATTTTGTACTGCTTGATGATAACGATCTTTTGCATTAATAAAAAGCATCGTTTCTAAAGAACCTACTACAAAAAGAGCTGAAATTTTAGTGAACAAAGCATGAGATCCAACTCCTCGAGTAAAAATTGCAACTAAAACGCCTGAACCAACCAAAGCAATGTTTTGAGCCGTTCTATAAAAAACGTCTCTTTTATACTGTTTATCTAGAAGTATCTCACTGACATAATATCCCATTTCCGCTGACGCAATAACTGAATCATCATCAAATAAATTCTCACCAATTAATGCGTCTACTAAAGCAAGAGGGTAAATTAAAACATAATCATCGAGCCTTTCAGAAAGCTCATAATATCTTCCGCCATTAATAATTTCAAAGTCACTCTTTAAATCATCAAACATTTGAATAAGTGTTGAAAAATAAGTGTTCTCGATTTCATTAAGAGAAAAGACTTTTCTTTCTTCAAGAAGTTTCATTGCCCAATGAACTTTAGGTACATCCGATGATTTTAAGTACATTTTTAACGGGTGTGAAAAATTTTCTGACCAAAGAGTATCTTGAGGCTTGGCAAAAATATAGCCCATATTTACACATCTATTTTTTAGTTCTTCACTGTTGTTACTATAATATATACTGGATAAAAACTGATCTTGACCAAAAAGAAAGTACCATTTTCGTTGTTTAAAAAAAGCAAAAAATGGGTCAAGTACTTCATAATGAAAGTTACTAGAATTTCTATATTTACTATTGCTACCCCTGTTCATCCAGCATTTTTGATTAAGGGATGAAATAAACTGTTCAATAGCGTAAACATCTTGTTCAGTATATGCCCATTCTTTTTCATCTGTAGCGTTGTCTAAAATTAGCGTACATTTTTTTTCTTCTTCAGTATAGCTTTGCGCTTCATATTCTGTTAAACTATTATCAAGATCACATTGTTCCAGATCCTCAAAAGCATAAACAATACCAATTTCTAAACTAACTTGCATGTGATCCTGTTCACAAATTGACTGTGCTTTTTCACCACTCTGGTAGCAAACAACTTGTCTCGCCCAACGATTAAATCTATCCCAACTATTTTTAATCTGGATAAGTTTGTTTCTGGGCATTCTCCTTAAGTCGTATGCTAATCGCTCTTTTATAACTCTTTTGAGTTGATTTTTGGCTGCACTTTGAAAAAGACTAGTCGCATAAAGCTCAATATTTTGATTTACATTATCAATTATTATTTCCTGTTGGTTATTTTCATTTGTATTTATAACTTTATGATAGTTAGAGTTTGGATTTAACACTAAACGATCTTTATATTCATTAAAATACATAGTATTTATATCATTTGCTTTTTCAAAAAAATCATCTTGTGAATGTTGATAGTCTGAGAACCTATAACTGCGATAACCTGGGCTTAAATACATACGAGCAAACATTTGTTTTTTTCTTAATGCATCAAAATGATGATGATTTGCAAACTCTTCCTCTATTTTAGCTAGCATAAAGCCAACATTTTTTTTCAGCTTTGCATTGCTCAATTTCTCAGTTTCATTAAAAAACATTTGCTTTAAATCTTGAGAATAACCTTTCATCTCAGATTGCGTATCGTTGGATAAGTTTTCCGAACTGTATAGAGGTGCTAAAAAAGCACAATACCAATAAAGAGACTTTTCTTGTGTTGGTCTTAAAAAATCATGACATTTGACGCCATTTTCACAGTTATCTAAATAGTTCTTATACTCACCACTTTGAATTGTAGCCGTTAAGTTTTGAATTGCTACTTGAGCAAAGTCTAAAAAATCTTGCTTACATCCACCCTCAACAATTGAATAACCTAGTAAATCACTATTATAAACAGATGTACCTAACTTTTCCTTGAAAATATTGGCACACATATTAGGGACGTTGACACTTACACTCGAAAAAACGCTAAAAGAAAAACAAAAAGTTACTCCTAAAAAACACCATTTTAACTTTTGAAATGATTTATAGTGTAACTTATCTAAAATCATTTTTAATCCTTTCACAGAGTATTTTATATGCTTGAAAGGATTGTTGTTTCTGGTTTTTATCACTAATTTTTTCTATCCCACTCAACACATTCAAAGTTTTAAAAATGGTATATGGAATATCTATTTCCATAAGATAGAGACTATTGTTTTCCTGAGCAAGCGAAACATTCATATGTGATTGACTCTGTTCATTCTGTTTATTAAAAATTAATATTGGCTCATGAATCGGCAACAATTCTATGAGTTCTTTTTTACTAGGATAGTATGTTAGGCTTGTCCTGACATAGCGATAAGGAATCCACTTTTTATACTGTTTAACTGAATAATATTGTACTCTTTGATGTAGCTCACCTATCAAAGCATATTGCATTTTTCTTGAATAACCTTCTTCTTGAATAGAATTATTAACTAGATAATCTTCACTCAAGTAACTTAAAGACAGATCTTCTAATTCATTAACGCTCAGAGCATCTTTAAAACGAAAAAATTCAATTGAATTGGAAAAATGATTATTGAGAAAAAAATCACACTGATTTGTTAACCATTTATATTCATCGTTATCAAAGCTAATGCTAGCAGGAATTCCATACTTTTGTACAACCGACAACGCAGCTTCTAAAGTTTTTGATTCTTGATTGTTGACTATTAAAAAATACAATAGTTTTTCTAAGCTTTTATATTTTCTATATCCGTAACTATTTTCAACTGAATATCCGGGATAAGCTATTAATCCAAAAGCAGAAGGAGATGATAATTTTATTCTAGGAACTGTATGCATTAATTCAAATGCTCTTGAAAGCAAAACTGAAGATTTGTAAGTTGGATCATCACTAATAAGTGATTGTTCAGAATATTTAGAGTTAAAAACCCAAATCATTCTGCCTTCTTGAGAAAAAGCAACTGAAAGACAAATAAATAACGTAACGCAATAAAAAAACCTTAGTTTATACTGATATTTCAAAATAACCCCCAAAAAAAATTCAACTACTGGTTATAGTAGTCAAAAAAATTATCTCTAAAAGATGTCTGATTAGACCCAGCAACACCTGTAATATTGAAATTAATATCATGGTGCAACGCAAAATACTGCAACAAGCTATTATATTTTTGCATTAATTCTTGTCTTGACTGAAGGCTCTTTGCCTTAAAAGTTACACTTTCACAGCTTTTAATTTCTTTAGAACAATTTTGAGCATAATCACTTAAATTGAATAAAATTTGTAATGGACATAATCGATTACGATTTTCAGTTCTTGTAGGTCCAAAATGTCTTAATTGTGTGCTTTGGTTTTCATGATTCAACTCATTTATATCAAGATCACTAAAGTAATTTACAGCACGATCAACAATTTCAAAAAAATCCTCTAAACTAAATTGAGCTATATGAAGCTCAACTTGATTGTTGACCATAATTGATTGATTTTGATGTTCTTGTGGCCATTCAAGTTGAACAAATAATTTTGTTGCATAAGAAATACAGCCGTATTTTACCAGTAATCTTTTATTTTGATTGAGCTGAAAAAACTTATGCTCATACTCGCTATCAAACTGGGCTTTCAATACTCCAACCCACATAAAACTTATAATAATTACTTTGCTTAACGTATATTTATATCCCCGCATTATGGTTAGAGTTTATAACCAATGAAAATTAAGAAATAATTAATTTTTTATATTTTTGTTGGCTTATTGCTATTTTTTACAATTTCAAAACTGGCTCAATAGCTTTACATACGATATAAGTAACCAGTGCGTGGAAATAAAACTACAAAACTGCAAACTCAGAAAATCTTGGTAGCCAATAGGGGTGAGATAGCCCTGCGGGTGATACGAACCTGTAAAGCTATGGGGCTAAAAACAGTGGCGGTTTACTCTGAGCCTGACATTGAAAGCCTGCATGTTCGCCATGCCGATGAAGCCTATTGTCTAGGTCCAGCTGCCAGCAGCGAAAGCTACCTTAATATAGATAAAATTTTAGCATGTGCAAAAGATGCCAAGGCAACCATGATTCATCCTGGCTATGGCTTTTTATCTGAAAACGCCACTTTTGCCGATGCTTGTAGCCAGAACAATCTCATTTTTGTAGGTCCTTCCAGCGCCGTGATGAATCAAATGGGAGATAAAATTCAAGCCAGAATTGCTGCCAAGAAAGCTCAACTTCCTCTTATTGAAGGCAGCGAAGACTTAAAAGATGGTTCACATGCCTTTGAGATTGCTCAGAGTGTCGGTTTTCCTGTTTTGCTTAAAGCCAAAGCTGGCGGTGGCGGCAAAGGCATGCGCTTGGTTGAAACTGAACAAGACTTAAATTCTGCCTTTGATATGGCTCAATCTGAAGCGCAAAAAGCGTTTGGCAATGGAACCATGTACATAGAAAAGTACTTGGACAAACCCAGACACATCGAAGTTCAGGTTTTTGGCTTGTCCAACGGTGAAACCCTGATTTTTGGTTTGCGTGACTGCTCAGTGCAACGCCGGCACCAAAAAATTGTTGAAGAGGCTGGAGACCTTGGTCTTCAAACAAAAACTCAAGAAAATCTACACACAATGGCCAAAGAACTGTGCCAATCTCTTGATTATCAGGGAGCGGGCACCTTAGAGTTCTTGGTGGATGCTCAAGAAAACATTTATTTTTTGGAAATGAATACCCGCTTGCAAGTTGAACACCCGGTTACAGAGTGGGTTTATGGGGTAGACTTGGTCCGCATGCAGATTTTAAATGCTTTAAAAATGGATCAAGACTTTAAAGTTCCACCAGCTCGTGGCCATGCCATTGAAGTGAGAATTTATGCTGAAAAGCCCACACAAAACTTTTTACCCAGCCCTGGAAACATTGATTTTATCCAGTGGCCCAGTGGTGCCAATGTCAGAATTGACAGTGCAATTGAAAGCGGCCACAGCATCACATCTTATTATGATCCGATGATTGCTAAAATATCCTGTTATGGCCAAGATCGAGTTCAAGCCATCCAACAAAGTTTACTGGCCCTCAATGAGTTGAAAATAGCTGGTATCGATAGCAATACACAGTTTTTAAAACAAATTTTAGCGCACCCTGATTTTATAAGTAACCAAGTACACACTCAGTTTATCAACGATGCATTGTTACAAAACTTTAACCAAAACAATCAAACCGCCAGCTCAGTTGAACTGGCTTTGAGTGCTGCATTGAATTGTCAAACACAAACAGAAATACTAAATCCAACAACACCGGATCATACGCCAATATCCAACTGGTGGCAGAGCGGATTGGAAAGCAACTAATGCAACGAATACTCAACTATCAAAATCAACAATGGTCCATTCAACTTCATTTTGATGACGCTCAAAAAACCTGCAATATTGACATTGATGGGACTGAACTTAACAATATTCAAGTTCAAAAACTTCAACATGGCTGTATGTTTATTCATCAAAACAACGTTTATACGCTGTATTTAATCAAACAATCCCAACAAAACTTTGAACTGGATATCAACGGCAACACTGTTCACTGCACGCTTTACAATCCCAAACAACAAATAAACCAACACCAAGCCAACGGCCATGATCATGATACCAAACTCATGGCAGACATGCCCGGAAGAGTCGTAAAAATTCTGGTAGAAGAAGGACAAGAGGTAGATCTTGGTGATCCTTTGCTGGTGTTGGAAGCCATGAAAATGGAGAACGAACTTAAAAGTTCTACAAAAGTCACCATCCTTAAAATTCATGTTCAGGAGGGAGACTCTATTGATAGTGGGCAAACCCTCATTGAATTTGAGAAAGCATCCTAATATGAGCATCAGCAGCAAACGATCCGATCATAGTCAAAGAGATGCCCTGTATACCCAAGAGCATGTGAATATTGATCCTGGTTTTCCAGGCCAATTCCCTTTTACCCGTGGTGTGCAACCCAATATGTACCGCGGTAGGCTGTGGACCATGCGCCAATATGCAGGCTTTGGTTCTGCAGAGCAAACCAATCAACGCTTTTTAGATCTACTTGATGCTGGCCAAACCGGTTTATCCATGGCCTTTGATTTGCCCACGCAAATGGGCTATGACCCAGACGATGCCATGAGCCAAGGAGAAGTGGGACGTGTGGGCGTTTCCATAGCAAGCATTGACGATATGGCGACTGTTCTCAAGAACATCCCTTTGGATCAGGTATCTTCTTCCATGACCATCAATGCTACCGCCCCTATTTTGCTTTGCTTTTACATTGCTGTTGCGCAAAACAATGGCATTGACCCCAAACTGCTTAAAGGCACCGTGCAAAATGATATTCTAAAAGAATACATTGCGCGCGGGACTTATATTTTTCCTCCAAAAGCCTCTATGCGTTTGTGTGCAGACCTTATTGAATATTGCTCCAACCATGTGCCTTTATGGAATCCTATTTCCATTTCTGGTTATCACATCCGTGAAGCGGGTTCAGATGCTGTTCAAGAGCTTGCCTTTACTTTATCCAATGCGGTGGCGTATGCTCAAACCGTGGTTGACCGTAACATAGACTTTGATCACTTTGCTGCCCGCTTGTCTTTTTTCTTTGCTTCCCACAATGACCTTATTGAAGAAATCGCCAAGTTCCGGGCTGCCCGAACCTTATGGGCCCTCATCACCAAAGAGGTCTTCAAGGCTAAAAAAACCAAATCCATGCTCTTACGCTTTCATGCGCAAACAGGTGGCAGCACTTTAACCGCACAACAAGTCGATAACAATATTGTCAGAACCACACTACAAGCTCTAGCAGCGATTTTGGGCGGTTGCCAAAGCTTACATACCAATTCCAAAGATGAAGCGCTGGCCCTTCCCACCAAAGAATCTGCCATGCTGGCCTTACGTACGCAGCAACTCTTGGCCTATGAATCTGGAGTTGCCCATACTGTCGATCCTCTTGCTGGAAGTTTTGCTATTGAACATGAAACGCAACGGATGATTGAAAAAGTTCAGGCTGAGATGGAAAAAATTGAGAGCATGGGCGGCAGTCAAAAAGCCATTGAGAATAATTACTATCAAAAAGCCATTGCCGAACGCGCCTATCAATTTCAAAAAGACCTCGACCAAGGACAACAAAAAATTGTGGGTGTTAATTGCTATCAATCTGAAGAAGCGCCGGTCAGTAACTTATTAAAGCTTGATGTTGATCTTGAAAAAAACCTCAAACAAAACATCACGCAATTTAAAAACACTCGAGATCAAACTAAAACTCATGAAGCTTTAACGCAACTTCAAGCCAAAGCCAAAAGCCAGGATAATTTATTGCCTTACATATTAAAGGCTGTGCAAGCAAAAGCAACTTTAGGTGAAATCACTCAAACCCTCAAAGATATTTTTGGCCGTTATCAAGCACAATAGGCCTTACCTAATATCCTTATGCTTTTTGAAAAAGTGACAACATCTTAAAATCATTATACACTCAGTAAAATCATGTTTATTTTGAAGCGATTTTTGCTGGTTTTAATGTTGTTTATGGCTCATCTTCCTGCATTTGCACTTGATGTTCAACGATTTACACCTAAAACCGATCAATATGAAGGTTTTACCAACTTTGGCACGAGCACACTTAAGGCTGGAGCATTTCATATTGCTTTGTTTGCCAATCGTGTTGATGACCCTTTGGAGTTTAATCGTATTGGTTCCAATACACAAGTTGCACCCATTGTTGCACAGTTTTACACGTTAAATTTTACACCACAAATTGGTATCTTAGATTGGCTTAGTCTTGGCGCCAGTATCCCGTTTAATTTAACGACATCCGTTCGTAGTGACATTCCCAACTTTAGTCAGCAAGATGATTATTCTCTGGGAGATGCTCAGCTGTATTTAAAGTTTCGTATACTGGATAACAAAACCAGCCCCGTTGGCTTGGCTTTTATACCCAGAGCCAGCGTGCCTCTGGATAACAATGTACAAGATCATTTTAATAACCTTGATTACCGACTAGGCGGAAGTTTGGCTACAGACATGTGGCTTAACTCTAGGAACTACATTGCCTTAAATGTTGGTGGTTTTTATCGCCAGCAAGATGAAGATGTGCTGAGTATTCTTCAGGTTAGCCATGACCTTGATTTTGGCTTGAGTTATGTCCATCATTTTTCTGAAGAAAAAACAATGGATGTGTTTGCTGAAGTAACCGGTAGAACCGAGCTCACTGATCCTTTTACTTCTGGGCAAAAATCTCCAGTAGAAGCTCTGTTGGGTCTTAGATATAGAATGTTTAACAACAAACTAACAACTTTTTTAGGAGGGGGCCGCGGTATCACCAACGGCTTTTCTTCTCCAGACTATCGCATTTTTGCCGGCATTCAATTCTCACACAGAAAAGATCAAGAAAAACCCGAGCCTGAGCCTGTTGTAGAAGAAAAGCCCAAAGAAATCCCAAATATTGCGCAAATCTACATTAGAGTTTTTGATGAAAACAAAGACCCACTTCCTGCAACCATTCTTGTGCGTGATGCTAATGGAGATCTGGTGGCCAGAGCCGATGACCAAGAGCTGCGTAAAAATTTAAAGCCGGCAGACTATGATGTCTACGTTGAAAAAACCGGCTATACCTACTCTCAAAAAACAGTCACTTTAAATAAGGGCAAACGTGCCAATCAAAGCATTATCCTAGGCAAGGTTAAGAAAAAAGGACAAAAAATAGAGTATTTGGGCAAGATCTTATTTGATTTTAACAAAGCCAGCCTACAACAACAGTCTTACGATATTTTGGATAATGTGGTTGATGTTTTACAAAGACATGAAGAAGTCAATAAAGTTAGAGTAGAAGCGCATACCGACAGTAAGGGCAGTGAAGTCTATAACTTAAATTTATCCAAAGCCCGTGCGAAGTCCGTAATGGACTATTTGGTTTCTGCCGGTATTGATCCAGAACGTTTAATTTCAGTTGGATTGGGTGAAAGCCAACCCATAGATACCAATGACACTGAAGAAGGCCGCGCCAACAATAGACGTGTAGAGTTTACGATACTCGAATCTAAAAACAATGTTGTGCGTGTGAAACGCTAGTAAACCGTTTAAGCCCGTAACTTTAAAACCGGTCCATCTTTGCATATGAGTTTACGTTCCCCTATTGGCAAAGCACTGGTTTCAGTGACACAGCTTAGGCACACACCCATACCACAGGCCATTTTGGCTTCAGCCGATGCATAAACCTCTATACCTTGATCTTTGACTTGATCATAAATGGCTTTCATCATGATGTTGGGTCCACAGGTGTATACTTTTTGTGGAGCATAGCCCTGCTTTAAATCCTCAAAAAAAGCATGCACAATTAAGCCTTGGGGGTAACGGTCATTTTTTTCATCTGTCCAAATCACAAGGTCAACGCCCAAATCATCAAACATTTTTTGTAAAGGTTTTGCCTCAGCATCATTTCTAAAACCAAAATACACTCTAATCTTGGCTAAAAACTCTGGTTTTTGTCTTTTTAGCCATAGCAAAAAGGGTGCGGCACCAATACCACCTGCTACAATGGCAATATTTTCTCCTGTAGCTTGCTCAAATTGGTTACCCAAAGCTCCCAGCAAGGATATTTCTTGCGCTAGATCTTGTTGACTTAACCACGCTGTTCCTTGCCCAACTACTTGGTATAAAACACTGATATGGTGGAGATCTTTTTGATCAAACACTGCCATGGGACGGCGCAAAACATGACCCTGCTCATAGCCGGTACTGAGCATCAGAAATTCACCTCCCAAACATTGATCAAATGGCTGCTCTAACTTTAAATCCAGCTGATAATAGCGGCCACCCAAATGCTTATTGCCAACAATCTGTGCTACATGTTCTTTCATTATATTTTCAAATACTACCAAACAACCCCAACAGTCAAACCATGGGTATTTTTACGGTCAATCTCAGTCAAGTCAGACTTCTAAGCAGTTGAGTTTAAGTTTTCTTGTATTTCTGTCACTGATTTATTCTAGGGAGCGCTGCATGACGATGGCATCTTCACCATCTGAATAATAGTTTTTTCTACAGCTTAGATCAGCAAAACCCTGTTTTTGATAAAGTCTATACGCCTTTTTATTGCTTTGTCTGAGTTCTAAAAAAATTTTTTTTACCTCTTTAAACTGACAAAAATTTATGACCTCTATTAAAATAGCTTGTGCATAACCCTTTCGCCTAAATTGATCTAAAACATATACCTGCAAAATTTCTGCTTCTTCAAATAAAACACTTAACAGCGCATATGCTATAGGTTTGTTTTTTTGATTGACTGAAAAACAATGCATATGTTCTTGCTCTATAAGTTGTTGATCCTGATTATTTTTTAAAAAACCACTCTTTATCAACAGATTTAAAATATCTTTTTTGATTGGATCAAGCTCATTTTCTTTAAATTGAACATGAAGAACAGAATTTTTCATCACAACTTATTCCAATGAAAACAAGTATATTTTCTTACGTGCCAATTGCCGGCTCAACCATTCTTTATATTCTGCAGCGAGTTCAGATTTTTTTAAAGCTTGTTCAATTTTTATCAAAGCATCTTCTTTATTTTGCTCTACAAAATCTTGTTGATGCTCTTGATAGTATTTTTCAGCTTCTTCTCGACCCACCTTTACTTTAAAGGCAATGTTATCTTTAATAAATTTTTCTTTATCATATTCCTGAAAAAATACTTTTTTCAATATTTCCTGACTTTGCCCTTGTTTGGTTAGCAATTGTTCAACTTTTTCAGTCACCATTGTTTGAAACTTTTTTTCCAGCTTTAGATTTCTTCTTGAATTTTGAGTATCAACCTTATTAAGATAATCTTGAACAATAAAATTTTGAACCATACCATCAATCGCTTTCTGATAGGCTTGTTGGTCAAAAACTATATCTTCTTTTTTATCCAAAAGTTGTTGCACAATCAAATACGGCTTAACATCATACAAAGTGTACAAAGTATTCTCATAAATAAACGCACTTTGATCAACGCGAGTATTTGCATTTATAGGTAAATAGCCACCACATAAAAATAAGGCAAAGAGCATTACCTTACTGCTGATATTCAAAACTTTTTCCATCGTAATAAATTCTGGTTTCTTTTTCACTGACTACCGTTAACAAAGATATAGGCTTCTCCCAACAGAAAAATATATTTTTTAAGGTTTCTTTGGCCCAATCTTGCTTTAAATCTATACCTTCATGTTGATGCTCTAACACAAGTTCTTTACTTTTATCATTTTGATCAACAATATAAATCGGTGGTCCGTGCATGCTGCTTAACTGAACAACAAATTGTTTTTTAAATTTATCAAAAGCTTCTTTAAGTTCAGCATAACTTTTATCTTCATGCACTTCTGCAAACATAAATAATTTGTGCTGCTTGCAAAATTCCATGGTCATAAAATTTTCTATAAAATTAACATCGTTGTGAACTCTTCGTACTTCAAAAATTTTGTCTCTACCCTGACCTAAATTCTTATTCCAATTATTTTTTTCCTGCAAGGAATCACATTCTTCATAATCCTTACCAAACTTGCCTTTATTCCATCTATCTTCAATATCTCTAAACAGCTCAATTCCTAATTTATAAGGGTTCATTTGTCCTTTTGCTGCGGCCATGGTCCCAGCATGGTGATCTGCATACTCTATCACTTCTGCATCTTTTAAAATATGCTGAGTCATCATTTTTGAATGCCAGTAGCTGGCCCAGCCTTCATTCATGATTTTGGTTTGTGCTTGTGGTGCAAAATAATAAGCTTCTTCCCTTAACATCATCATGATTTCACTTTGCCAGTCTTTAAGACTACCATTTAAAGCAAGATAGCCCATGATGTCTCTTTGCTTATAGACTCCATCATCTTTTTTGTTTCTTTTGAGATGCTCTCTTGGCAATTTAAAGTTTGCACTGCCCTGATTTTTAAAAGGCAAATGAATATCAATAAGATTATCCAATGATTTACATACATCAATAAATTGCTCTACCTCATCAAAGCCATATTTATCAATGTAACGTCTGATTCTAGTGGCATGATTGGCCATTTCATCAACCATTTTTCTATTGGTTTTACTGAACCATTGGTTGTTTTTAAAAAAATCTGCATGACCATATACGTGTGCCATCACCAATTTTTGATCAAGCAATGAATTGGATTTCATCAAATATGCAATGCAGGGATCATTGTTAATGACCAATTCATATATTTTAGAGACCCCATAACTGTAGCCTTTGGATAATTCTTCATAAGTCATACCAAAAGACCAATGTGGATAACGGACTGGAAAGCCTCCATAAGAAGCCACTTGATTAAGCTGATCATAGTCAAGCATCTGAAAAATAGTTTTGCAAAAATCCAAGCCATAGGATTTTGCTAAGGCTTCAATGTTTTCTTTAATTTTGGTCAACTCAACATTTAGATTGGCCATACTTATTTTCCTTTACCTAAAAAAGTCTTAATTGACTTCATGATGGCATCTTTATTGGGAATTTGAGAGCTGAGCAAATTATCAAAGTCTTTAATTTGTCGTAAATCTTTAATAAACTGGCCTGATCCATACTGTGAATCCACTTGACCATAACAAAAAAGATTCACCATAGGTAAAAGGCTTTGCTTTAGCTTATCCATGCATTTTTGTGTATCTTCACTGGACCAGTTGTCACCGTCAGAAAAATGAAACACATAAATATTCCATTCAAACGGTGAGTAATCTTGTAAAATCAGTTGTTCACATAAATTATAAGCCGAAGAAATGATTGTACCGCCCGATTCACGAGTATGATAAAACGTATGCTCATCGACTTCTTTGGCTTTGGCATCATGAATGATGTATTTTTTTTCTAAATCTTTGTATTGCGTTCCCAACCATGTATCAATCCAAAAGCTTTCTGTTCTGACAATATCTTTTTGATCTTGTCCCATCGAGCCAGAAACATCCATGATGTAAATAATTAAAGCATTGGTGCTGGGGATGACTTTTTCTTTCCAGCTTTTATATCTAAAATCTTCTTTAATAGGCACAATTAACGGACTATTTTTCTCATACGTCCCCGCTGCAATTTGTCGTTTTAATGCTTCTTTGTATGTTCGTTTAAAATGCTTAAGTGAATTGGGCCCATTTTTATTGATGCTGGCATAATTATGCTTCAATGTTTCTATGCGTTTTTTGGCGCCTTTTTCATCAATATTGGGCAACTCTAATTCTTCCGATAAAATTTGTGCCAGCTCATCAATGCTGATGTCCACTTCTAAGATATGTTCTCCTGCTGTTTCTCCTGCTTTTTGACCTTGACCTTTTTGCTTTTGACCACCTTGTTGACCTGAAGATCCTGCTTTTCCTTGCCCCTCTCCCTGACCTTGTCCCTGCTGTTGATTGGGGTCATGAATAAATCTTGGAATATTGATTTTTGGAATAGGAATAGAAATCATATCTTTACCTTTTCTGCCAATCATCTCACCTTTAGCAATATATTGCTTGAGGTTTTGTTTGATTTTACCTCTAATAATTTCTTTGAAGCGGTTGTGATCAGAATGAATCTTCAGCGCCATTATCGAACCTGCTTTATCTCTTGGAAAACGGAGATTTTTTCGAGCCTCTTCGTTGCAAGGAGCTCACAATCCTCGACGTAGCAAAAGTACGCCTGCGGTTTTTCACTTCCTTGCGCCTCGATTCTCAAAAAACTTTCCGTTTCTTTTATAGTTTCAGTGTGGCAGTCCATATTCATTGCTTAGACTTCACATCTCCTCTGGCAAAAATGGATGCGACAAATTGTAAAACGTCACTGGCACTGTCTTCATTGTAACCGTAATGATTGATTAAACGTTTCTTAACCACATCAATTTTTTTCTGCGTTTCTTCATCAACAACGGAAGAAACCAGGCTGGTTAACTTAATGCTATCTTTTTGATCTTCAAATAACTTTAGCTCCAAAGCTTTGTTCAATCGATCATTGGTTTTGTAATCAAACTTCTTACCATCTAAAGATAAAGCACCAATATAATTCATGATTTCTCGCCTAAAGTCATCTTTGCGAGATTCTGCAATATCTATTTTTTCTTCAATAGAGCGCATCAAACGTTCATCTGGCTCACCTCTTGAACCGGTGTAACTGTTTTTTACTTTTTCATTTTGTGTGTAAGCTTTAACGTGATCTATATAATTAGCACATAGTTTTGATAAAGCGCCATCATCGGTACTAAGAGCCCTTTGCACTTCTGCTTTAACAATATCGGCATATTCTTCTTTAACCACATTAATCAATTCACTGTAGTGCTTTCTGTCTTCTTCATTGGAAATTAATGAGTGCCGCTTGAGGCCACTTTCTAATTCTTTTAAAACCATAAATGGATTGATGTAGTTTTTTTCATCGTCATTGACCAAAGTATTGGATATTTTATCTTGAACATATCTTGGCGATACGCCATCCAAACCCTCTCTTACCGCTTCCTTTCTTAACTCCCTGATATTGTCTTCTGTATAACCAGGAATTGCCCGCCCATCATACAGCTTAAGTTTTTGTAACAAACTCAAATTTGACTTCTTAGGTTGTTCCAAGCGAGTTAATATGGCCCACATGGCGGCCATCTCAAGTGTATGAGGTGCTATATGCTTGTCTTTTAAGCTTTTTTGATTGTAGTCTTTTTGATAAATTTTCATTTCTTCAGACAACTTGGTGATGTAAGGAATGTCTATTTTAATGGTTCTATCACGCAAAGCTTCCATAAATTCATTGCTTTGTAGTTTTCTATACTCAGGCTCATTGGTATGACCAATAATCACTTCATCAATATCGGTTTGTGGAAATTTCTTGGGTTTAATGGTGTGCTCTTGCGATGCCCCCAATAAATCATACAAGAAAGCAACATCTAATTTTAAGACTTCAACAAACTCAACAATGCCTCGATTGGCCACGTTAAATTCACCATCAAAATTAAATGCTCTGGGGTCAGAATCTGAACCATATTTTGCAATCAGTCTATAGTTTATGTCTCCGGTTAACTCTGTTGAATCCTGATTTTTTTCGTCTTTAGGTTGAAAGGTTCCTATACCCACTCTATCTTTTTCAGATAAAATCAAACGTTTGACCACTACGTGTTGCATAACCTTGGCCCAGTCACCGTCATAATAACTCATCAATTCTTGATACACTTGCCGTGAAGCGGGACAAACATCACCCTTGATTTGTATGGCGTCATGATCTGGATGTTTTTCTGCTATTTTCTCAAAAACCTGTGACCTAAATTCTTGTGGTATCAAAAGCAAAGGATCTGCATGCATCGGATCCAACATGGTATCAGTATCCGCCAATACATTGGGAATTTCATTGGGATCTATTTTCCATGCAAAGGTATACAAAGCTCCTTCTGCTGTTTTACTGTAAGCTTCTAGACCTTTTTTAATCATTCTGACGATGGTTGATTTGGATGAACCCACAGGCCCATGTAAGAGCAACACTCTTTTTTCTGGTCCCAAACCCAGTGCTGCACTTTTAAAAACATTGACCAGCTTCATCAAAGAAATATCCAGGCCAAAGACAGCATCTTTGCCATCGTCTATGGGGTCAGAAAAAAAGTGATACTTGGTGATTTTTTTCTTACCATCGATATAGGTTTCATAACCATACGATAAAATCATATCGTAAATCCGTTGATAGGCTGTGCGACTCAACTTAGGATTATCCTCAACCATGTTCAAGTATTGAGCAAAACTTCCTTGCCAATGCTCCTGATGGAATTTATCGATATCATGATGATCATCAATCCATTGTAAAAGATCTGAATAAGGTTGATCTTGCATTGAGACTTTCCTTCCGCTGAGTGTTTATAGTCTGATCTTACTATAATAGTATACGGCTTTTTCAATCCATCAGCAACATTCTATTGAATCTTTATTTGTAAAAAATAAATATTTATCATTTTACTCTGCAATTTTTAACATCTTATACAGCAACTTAAGTTTACACTAACGAGGGATACAAAAGTTGCCGTGAAAAAGCTATCTATTTTCAGACACTTACTTCTAAAAAGCTTTAGGCACGGCTCTTGCTTCTTAAATAAAGCATGAGAAGCCAAACAATACACACAAGATTAAACCTAAATTACTTTAAACATTTTTGCATAGCACTATTCTTAGCAGTCAATGTTGCCTCAATCATGCTTCCCAACCCTGCCTATTCTCAATGGGGTTGCAGCAGCAACCCAAATGCAGATAACGATGGTGATGGCTTGATCAACTCTGAAGAAACTTTATGTGGTACCAATGCATGCCAGAGCGACACTGACGGTGATGGCTTGTTGGATGGTTTTGAAGCTGATGTTATCAATGGCGTATGTGAACATGTTGTTTCTGACCCCACCAATCCCGATACCGATGGTGATAACCTAGATGATAATGAGGAGGTTAACACTCACTTTACAGACCCGCAAAACCCTGACACAGACGGCGATGGCCTAAACGATGCTGAAGAGCTTTTTTCTCACAACACCGACCCACTCAACCCTGACACAGATAACGACGGTCTAAACGATGGGTCTGAAGTGGCTCAGGGATGCAACCCTGTTAACGATCCTGATACGGATGATGATGGCTTATCTGATTTTGATGAAGACATGCATGGAACATCCTGCACCAATCCTGATACCGATGGTGATGGCTTAAATGACAATGAAGAAGCTGATATGAATCAAACAGATGACACTGATCCCCTTAATCCTGATACGGATGGTGATGGCCTCAATGATGGCGATGATCAAAGCAATGGCTGCTTAGCAGCTGCAGGAAATGTTGACACTGATGGTGACAGATTAACAGACTTTGAAGAAGTGATTACCCATGGAACAAACTGTGCAGACACGGACACCGATGATGGTGGCGTTGACGATGGTACAGAAGTCTTGACTGATTT
This sequence comes from bacterium, assembly GCA_022763185.1. Taxonomy (NCBI): domain Bacteria; species bacterium. The sequence continues at coordinate 133,323 of JALEGL010000005.1, forward strand.
AACCAACCCTTTGGATGGCAGCGATGACATGAATCCATCTTCTGGAAGCGATGATGACGATGGCGATGGCTTAACCAATGATGATGAAGAAACTTTAGGCACCGATCCTCTTGACCCAGATACAGATGATGATGGTTTAACAGATGGCGAAGAAGCAGGTCCAGGCGGTACTGGTACTGACCCTCTTGATCCAGACACAGACGGTGACGGCCTAACAGACGGTGATGAAGAAAACGATGTAGGAACAGACCCTCTTGATCCGGATACAGACAACGGTGGCGTTGATGATGGTACGGAGCACACACAAGATGGAACTGACCCTTTAGATGGAAACGACGATCAAGTTGGTAGCGGCAATGATTCTGATGGCGATGGCTTAAGCGATAACACTGAAAACTTAATGTGTACGGATCCAAACAATGCTGATACCGACGGTGATGGCGTCAATGACTTCATAGAAAATGCCTTGGGCGTTGACCCTTGTGACGCCGGCCAAAGTTTGACCATTGAAGGAAGTACAGGCCTTGCAAGTGAAGGAAGATCAGGCAAAGGCGCCGACTGTTCATCCAATACAAGTTCACCTACTGGCTTCATTCTCTTAATATTGATTATCATGGGTCAGATTTTACAAAGAAAGAAACAAAGATTTAACGCTTAACTCAACGACACGACCTGCACCAAAAAAGAGATATTCTAAAAAGAATATCTCTTTTTTAGTTTCATCTTCATCAACAATACCCTCAAATAAAAATAAGAAAAGCAACATTCTCAACTATTGATTGAGTTGAAAAACCTTATCACAGGTGCGTTTAACATTTTTTTTACTCTTTGCTCCGCCCATAAAGCATTGATACCTTAGAATACTTTTTGGTTTAGCCTTCTCATCAACCAATAATCTTTGCAGATAGTCATCATCATCAACGTGTACTCGACCATCATCATCACCCTTTCTTGCAAAAACTTTCTGCAAACCTTCCTTGTCCTCTTTTTTACTTTCAGGATGTGCAGCATACAACCGTCTCACATAAACCGAAGGCAAAGCGTCTTTTTTTTGGTTAACAGAAATCACTGCTATTTGTTCTTGTTTTAAATTTAATGCATGAGAGTTACCTATCTCTATTATTGTTTCTTGGTCTAAAGCATAAGGTAGATTCAACCTTAACTTTGAATTTCCTTGTGTATCATCAATACTTGCAGGTTTTTTAGCGTTGATTTTGAGTTTGCTGATTGATTGTGGCAAAAACTTCTTGGGCAAAGCCAAAAACTCTGTCCAAGCATCTAAGTCACCATGATAGCCCAACACCAACTTAGGTGCTTTTATTTTATAATAAAACAACTCTAAATCTGAAAGCCAGTATGGATTTGATCTAATTTCACAAGCTACACCCTTGGGTGTTGGTAAACAGTGGGTATAAATCACTGCTTCAAAAGGCTCAACTAAAAACGCAGACGATGTCCAATGCCTACCATAAGCATCTTGCCATTGGTCAACTTTGCTTGGATTACCCAAACTTACAAAATGCAACTTTTGCTCTGCAACCGTAATATAAGGTTGCAGTGCTTTTAAAACCAAATCAAAATACAGTTTGGGTTTCTTGATAAACTGTTGAAGACTGTATTGATCCGGCTTATCAATATAAACTTCACCTCTAATATCCTGAAAACTGTTACCCGCCACTTTGAAAGTAATATTTTTATCTTTGCTGTATTCAATGGATTCAAAATCTTTATAGTCAGCAACAATCCAGTCTTTGGCGGCTGTCTTTTTTAGCTCCAAAAACCATGTGCCCGTTCTTTGAGCATGCAAACGTGGCAGAATTGATCGGTCATGCGGAAAAATATCATTCTTAAACTTTTTCTCAAACACTTTTCTTCTTGCAACAATCCCATCCAAATACGCTTGACTTGCCTGATCTGCAAAAGTTAAAAATGCCTGCGGTAGTTTTTCTTTATGTTCCCAAACGCTGAAAAATTCCTCAGCGTCGTCACTCTCTACAAGCTTCCTATCATAAAATTGTGCCATTTTATTTTTATCTTTTTTTAATAGTTTAATCGGTACTGAATAATTTAAATTCTCATTGGCAGACTTGCCAATAACAATGCCAATAACCTTAGCATTTAAATCAACTAAGGGACCGCCACTGTTTCCAGGCGATGCAGGTGCTGTAAAACGAATGTACTTAAAATCACCTTTGTATTCTTCATCGGTGTATGAGGTAACCCTACCTTTTCTCTCTACCACACCCTGGCCTAAAGCATTACCAATTGAAAAAACAGTTTGACCCACTTTGCTTGCTTCAGAAACATCCAAAAACTGCATATCTTTGGGATACGATTTTAAATTAAAAACAATATAGTCTCTACGTTGATCATAGTGCAATACTTGATCAATCTCATATAAATTATCATCTTTATCACGCAGCTTGATGTCTTTTAAGTATGTTTTTTTTAGATGCAAATCAAATACATGCGCTGCGGATACAATGGTCTTGTTATCTATAGCAAATGCAGTTCCAAAACTTTCATACTTCTTTGTTCTAATCGCATACGGCAATTGATTGTAATTAATTTTTTTATCGTACTCAATATTCTTAAATTCAAGTGTAAATGGCTTCACCACCTCAAACACTGCTTTTCGTATTTTTAAAAAATCCTTTTCCTTAAGATCTTGTGAAAACAAGCCAGGAACCGCTAACAAAAGAAAAGTTAACACCCATCTAAACATTGCCCGATGCTAATTCAGATCCTATATTTTGTAAAGCCCACTTTTAGCCCTGCTTGAGTTTTCTATTGACAAAGCCATACAATTAAAATTTGCCATGATTATTTTTTAACTGGAAACAAGAGTAAACAAACACAACTCATCAAAAGGTAAATAATATACAAAGGTACGGCCATCAGAATCATTGAACTCACATCTGCCGGGGTTAGCAAGGCTGATAAAACCAGCACTATAATCAAAACGCCTTTCCAGCTTCTCAGTAAATCTTTAGAAGAAATTAATCCAATTGCAACCAAAAAAAACACCAATAACGGCAGTTCAAAGGCCAAACCAAAACCCAGCAAGAGCATGGATGCAAATTTAAAATAATCCTGCATGCGTATATTTTGCGCAATCAGCTCGCCCTTTGTTACACTCAGTAAAAACTCAAAACTTTTTGGAAACACAAACCAGTAACCAAAAACAGCTCCCCCAATAAAAAAAAGACTGGCCAAAGCTATGCCTGGGTACAAAAACTTTTTTTCTTCTGGTTTTAATGCCGGCAATACAAAACCTAAGATCTGATACAAAATAAATGGAAAAGAAAAAAACACCCCCGACAAAAAAGCAACTTTAAGATAAACCATAAAACCTTCTATCAAGGTAATATTTTGCAAGTTGGGCATTGTGCCGTAGACATTCATATAGGCTTGATCAAATGGTATCCGTAAATATCTAAACAAAGGTTTTGAAAAAATATATGCAATAAGCATGGACACCAACAAAAAAAGAGCGCTTTTGATTAATCGGACACGCAGTTCAGCTAAATGTTCAAAAAACGTCATAGAAACTTTTTTACTCACGTTTCTTCCTTTTTGACATCTTGATTACCCTGATCCGAATAGCTTACACTATTTTTTACTGAATCAACTTCACTTTTTACTTCATCCAGCATTTGTGTCGATTCAGAGCGCATATCTTCAATCTGCTGCTTCATTTCTTTAAGCTGCGTCTCTCTCTCAATTTGAGCAAACTCTTTTTGAACAACGGTTTTTACCTCATGGGTCATTTTTTTAAAGTGCTTAAAAATATAGGCTACTTTTCTTGCTATCGCTGGCAATTGTTCTGGCCCATAAAACATCAAGGCAAAAAGTAAAATACACAGAACTTCCCATGTCCCTATACCAAACATTGCTGTCCCTTTTTTACTGTATAAAGAGCTTTGCCATAATCAATCATTCAATTTACTGAGATACCCTAAAAAAAAAGGACACGCAACATGTTGCGTATCCTAAAAAGCTAAACCCTCAACTTAAATCTGCTCCTAACTAAACTGAAGTCACCTTTGGGTCAATGACTAAGCATTGGCTGAAGCTGTTCTAGACCGTGTTGTTTTACGTTTTGTAGAAGATGTTTTTTTCTTTGAAGAAGATTTTGCTAAAACTTTCTTTCCTTTTTTTTGGGATGTTGTAGATTTTTTAGCTGTTGCTTTTTTACTGGTTTTCGCTACTTTTTTCTTCTTACTTGTCTTGACACTTTTTTCTTCTGCATCAGAATCTTCTTTTAAGGTCATGAATTTTTCTACAGCCTTACGTAGCTTTAAACTTTTAGGATCTTTTCTCAACTCTGTCAGTAAATCCATTTTCTTTTTAGGATCACTTTCATCATAAAGCATGCCATCCTGAGTCAACAAAAGCTGTGGGAACAACCTTGATTTTTCTTGAAAAGCTTTGCTTACAAAAGAAATTTTTCCCATAGCATTTTTAAAAATAAATGTTGGCACAGGGTCTTCATTTTGTAGTGGACTGATTGGAGTAAGAATCTGGTAAGAATCAATCATTTTTTTTGCCTCAATGATACCCAGTTTATTCTCTCTCTCTTTATAGGCATCACCTTCACTGGTAATAGGCAAGTACTCCATAAAGCATACATGTATTTTTCTATCTTTGATTAACCTTGCAAACTGAACAATTTCATCGTTATTAATACCGTCAAACAAGGTAATATTGATTCTAATATCTGTAAAGTTCAGTTTCTCTACTTTTTCAATACCATCTAAAACACGGTACAAGGAATCGCTGCCTGTAATTTTTTGAAATTTTGCAAAGTGCATGCTGTCTAAATTGAGCGTTACTTTACGCAAGCCATATTTTCTTAAAGCATCACCAAAGGCTTTCAAAAACGTTCCATTGGTAAACAGTCGAACATCTTCTATAGCCTTATGGGCAAAGGCTGACTTAACAAAATTAGCAGCATCTTTGCGTAAAAGGGGTTCACCGCCTTTAATCAAAACTTTACGAACGCCTAAATCGCCCACCATTTTCACAATCTTGCTGACGTCTGATGGAGTTATTTTTTGTTTGTTGTGTGTGAGATCTAAATTTTTTCCTGTAGCCTTACAATAAAAACAATTTAAATTGCAAGAACCCGTAATGGATAGTCTTAGGGTGTCAATGACAGTAGGTGAGGAATTAAAAATACTTGCAGGCATAAACAGCGAACACTCCTTCTCAGTTTTTATTACTCAGAGATAATACAATCATGTCAAGAATGCATCATCTTTTCTTTGTGTCTAATCTAAACTGAAGCTATGAATCAAGCTCCACCTTAAAACACTTGCTGTTGATCATGACATAAAACATTAAAAAATATTTTATGCCTATAATTTGGGCTTATGACCAACGATGCGTTGTATAATTGATTTTAAGACAGCTTGTCAAGTGAATGATTTTAACCTTTATTTAAAAGGGTTTTAGAGCCATACTTTGATTGGTTAAAAAAATATTGCTTTTAAGGTTTTGAGTCGCAAAAATAAAAACTCTATTTCACATTTTTCATATAGACCAAATGATACTGCAACGACAAGTCAACCATCACCTCCAACAAGCCAGCAAAAAGCCTGAATAAAATTTACTGACTTCCATAAAAATTCAGCTTAAAAGCTATAATTCTGATATAAACGTCAACGTGTTTTCAGAATATTACAAACAGCTTTCACTTAAAATCAAAATACCTCTTTTTATTATTACACTATCCTTCAGTGTAGGCTTACTTTTTTTAAGTTATATTTCTTGGAACCTTCCATCTGTAAAATCTTTAAAAAATTATCAACCCTATGTTGGTTCAGAAGTTTTTACACGTGACCAAGTTAAAATAGGTGAATTTTATAGTCAGCGTCGAGTTTTTCTGCCCATAGAAAAGATTGAAAAAAAGGTCATTGATGCATTTTTAGCAGGTGAAGACGCTAATTTTTACAGCCACTCTGGTATATCTTTCATGGGCATTATGCGTGCGGCCATTAAAAATTTTGTTGCTGGTAGTTACAAACAAGGAGGAAGCACCATAACCCAACAGGTTGCTAAAATTTTACTGCTTTCTTCTGAAAAAAAACTGATTAGAAAGTTAAGAGAAATTTTATTGGCCTTTAAGATTGAACGCAGTTTGAGTAAAGATGAAATCCTAGAGATTTATCTCAATGAAATCTATCTTGGCGATAGTGCCTATGGCGTTCAGGCTGCTGCTCAAACTTATTTTGGTAAAAACTCTTCAGAGCTTAACCTTGCACAAATTGCTATGATTGCTGGTTTAACCCGTGCTCCTAGTAGAGATAACCCACGAAAAAGCCTTGAAAATGCACAAAACAAAAAGAACTATATTTTAGGCCGTATGCATGATGAAGGTTACATTGATAAGAACACTTTACAGCTAGCCTTAAATGAGCCTTTACAGCTTGAATCTGCATTGGATTTAAACTTAAGGTACGCTCCTTACTTTGTTGAACATGTTCGCAGAGAAGTGATGGCAAAGTATGGTGCAGATGAAGTACTTAAAAAAGGCTTAAAAATTTACACCACAATTCATTCCAAAGCTGCAATAGCTGCGCATGAAGCCATTAAAAAAAGCGTTGTCCAAATAGATAAACATCAAGGTTATCGTGGGCCTATTGCCAACATCGAAGAGTCAAACATAGAAGAACTCTTAGCAAAACTAGAACAAGACAACCCGGCACAACTCAACAATGATCATATTTATCAAGCCTTGGTCACGGATGTTGATGATAAGAAAAAAACTGTCAGCATTGACCTTGCTTTTACGCAGGGTACGATTGACTTAGAAAATATGGATTGGGCAAGAAAACCCAATGAAAATGTTTATTGGGCCTATCATAAAATCAAAAAACCCTCTCAAGCTTTAAAGAAAAATGACCATATTTATGTACAGTGGCTTAAAGAACAAAGCTTTACTCTCTATCAAAAGCCTGAGGTACAAGCTGCTCTTATCGCTGTTAATCCTTTTAATGGCATGATTGAAGCTATGGTTGGCGGCAATGATTTTGAACGTAGTGAATTTAACCGTGCCATACAAGCAAAACGTCAGCCTGGCTCCGCATTCAAGCCTATTGTTTTTGCCTCCGCTTTGGAAAAAGGCTACACGCCGGCATCTGTTATTGTAGACTCCCCCATTGTTTATGATGATCCAGCGCTACAGACCATTTGGAAACCTAAAAATTATGCCGGGGAATTTCATGGTAATACCATTTTTAGAGATTGTTTGATTCGCTCACGCAACATTCCCAGCATTAAAATCTTACAAGATGTTGGTATTCCACATTTAAGTAATTTTGCCAAAAGAATGGGCATCAACACGCCTTTAGAAGAAAACCTATCTCTAGCTTTAGGCGCTTCAGCTATAAGCCCACTAGAATTGGTCACTGCTTACAGCGTTTTTGCTTCTGGAGGGCAAAAACTAAAGCCAACACAAAGCATTATTAAAGTTGTCAATGCCCAAGGTGATGTTCTTGAGCAAAACTACTCAGACGAAGTGCTTGAACAAAAGATTCCTTACCCTGACCCCTACACCAACAATACCATTGATCCTGAACGCTATGAGCAAGCGCTTAATTCTATTATAGAAGAAGACACTGATTTGCCTGATGACTATGCCATGTCGCCACAGCACGCATATATCATGACCCATCTCCTCAAAGAAGTGATCAGTGTGGGTACTGGTGCAAGAGCAAGAGACATTGATAGACCTGCTGCAGGCAAAACTGGAACCACCAACGACAACCATGATGCCTGGTTTATAGGTTTTACACCGCAAATGGTTAGTGCCGTATGGTTTGGTTACGATGATGCCTCATTAAGTCTAGGTGTACTTGAAGATGGAGGTAGGATTGCCAGCCCCGTTTGGTTAGATTTCATGAAAAATACTTTAGAGGGTAGCCCAAGTGTTAATTTTACAAAACCAGAAGGCTTAACTTATGTTGAAATTGATAGTAAGACTGGTTTACTTGCATCCCAAGCCAGTGAAAAAACCGTTAAAGAGTACTTTGTTGAAGGCACTGAACCTACACTCAGCAATGAAGAAAAGCCCGAACAAAGCACCTCTTCTCAAGATTTCTTTATGGATGAATAATGCTAAAACGTCGTTGGCAACTTACCCTTTTTCTCCCTTTAACTGTTGTTTTTTTTCTCAACAGCTGTATTCATGTTCAGCAAAAGCCAAGTCTGATCAATCTAAAAGAAAATAGCTTTCATGATGAAGAAAAACTGCATGATCTGTATCAAAGTTTTTGGTTTCCGCCATTATCGGACAATGCTGCGCTCAATGTAGGTATTTCAACCCAAAAAAATAGCATTGAATTTAAAACGCTTGATCATAGCAAATTCCTCATTCTCATTAACAATAAACCTTATATGATTCAGTCACCCAAAAACACACATTGGATTGTAGACTCTGTTCAAACTGTTCGACCGGCGTTAATCAGCTACTACCCAAGCGTTGCTACACAAACATTATGGCAAGCTTCGCCAACAGCTAAAATGCAAAAAAAACTTGGCCTGTGGAAACAAAGAGGTTTTCCACAAAGCCGTTGGATCCGTCAAAAAAATTCTCATGCCCACATGAGCCAAAAGAGTGCAAAGCAAGTTTTAAGTTTAGGCCAATACTCAAGCTATGAGTCTGCAAAAAATATATGTATTATGGTTAGACGGAAATACCCAAACCATTATTGCCGGGTCATTCAAAGAACCGATATTCCAGCCATTGGTAAAGCCAGAATAAGAACAGCCAACAATGATTTTAGCACTGACTTTGATGGAATGATCAGCATTGATGTCAATACCAATACAACGCTAAAAGTGTTTAACTCCGATGTTGATACTGCAGTCAAAGACAAAGCCATGCAAGATCAGGACTACAGAGGCCATTTTTACATTGTCAGCAACAATCAGTCTAAGCTAGATCTTATACAAAAAACCACCTTGGGCAATTACCTTAAACATGTTGTTCCAGCTGAAATTTTTCCCAGTGCCCCACTTGAAGCTCTAAAAGCACAAAGTGTTATTGCCAGAACTTATACCTTAAAACATTTTGAACCCTTAACTGGACAGGCACCCTATACCATCTGTGGCGACACCCGCTGCCAAGTCTACAGAGGCTTTGCATTTGAATCTGAAAAAAGCAACCAAGCAATTAAACAAACAGACTCTATATTTTTAATGTATCAAGACAGCTTTGCAGAAACTTTTTATCACAGTATGTGCGGTGGCCATACTGAAGATAAAAAAAATATTTGGGGCAACCCCACAATTCCATACTTAACAGGCATCAACGATACCATCAATAACCCCAAACCCTTAAATTTACAACATTATGTCAACACCAAACATTTACTTGAACAAGACAATAAAGCTTTATTTTTTTGTGGTCATACGCCTTATAGCCCAGATAAAAATTGGTCTTGGCAAAAAAGTTTTAGCAGTCAATATCTTATGCAACAACTTCACACGCAAAACACCATTCGTCATATAGAGATTGTTAAACGGGGTCAATCCGGTAGAGTTTTAAGCTTAAATATTGTTTTTCATAATGGTCAAAAACATTTGCTCAAAGGCGAGCTCAACATCAGACGTTTTTTTTCTGGGCTCAAGTCTTCCTTATTCACCATTAAACGTTATTGGCATAAGGGCCAGGCTCACTACCTTTTTACCGGTAGAGGTTTTGGGCATGGTGTAGGCATGTGTCAAACCGGTGCCATTGGCAGGGCTGAACATGGACACAGCTATCAACAAATTTTAAGCGCTTACTATCCAGGAACACAAATTTATACTCCTAGCCAAGAGAAATAAAAGTTTGGTGGTTTTTTATACTCTTTTTAATCCAAATACCGATTAACTTTGAGAAACTTTTAAAATAAAAGTGTTTTTGATAAAATAAAATAGTGGCAAGTTCTGATGAAAAACTGGAACAACGATTCGACAAACTTAATTTAGAGCTGATTTATTTAGGACAAAGTTTTGAACGTTATTTCTGCGGTAAAGACCCGGTACCGCCGGTGGTTAAGCTTAAAAACTATAAAACTAAAATTAAAGTACTGACCCAAGAAAAATTCAGGGACAATGCCCTAAAATTTAAAGTTAATAATTTATTTCAAAAGCTTCTTGCCTATGAAGCAAACTGGAAAAAGAAATTGCATTTAATTGAGTTGGGGTTAACTTCAACAGGTAAGAAAATAAAAACCAAAGATGAAAAGCCTTACTTAAGAAAAGCTCAAGAAGATCAGCTTTATAAAGATTTTTTAGCCAGCCAAAAAAAAGTCTCGGGCAAAGCCATTGATAAAGATCAATTTCTCAGCCATATCAAAGCACAGAAGAAAAAATTAGAGGAGCAAAACAACATTGATGATGTATGGTTTAAAATCACCATAAAAGATGGCAAAACTACGATCAAAGCCTATCGTAAAAATGCTGAATAAAATTATTTATTCAGCAATATAATCTAAAATATCTCCTGGCTTACAGTCCAAAACTTCACATATTTTTTCTAAGGTAGAAAAACGTATGGCCTTGGCCTTGCCAGTCTTTAAAATAGACAGATTTTGTATGCTGATCCCAACTTTTTCTGACAGCTCATTCAAAGACATTTTCTTAATGGCCATTTGTACATCTAGATTGACTTGAATTGGCATATTATATGACCAACTCACTTTCTTTTTCTAGTTTTTTATTTTGAAGATGAATTTTATTCTTATGTTCGTAAAGAACTTTAAAAACACTAAATAAGATATAAAGTATAAGTACCGATGTAAAGTTAAGATGAAAAAGGTCTAGAATATTGTTGTACCACGCATCCCTATTCAAACTTGCATCTTCATTGTAAAATATTTTTCTAATTTCCTCCATATAGAGTACTTCAATCAATAGAGAAAGAACCGCAATTAAAATTTTAAGTATCAAGGTATTTTCTAGTAAATAAATTATGCGCACTAAACTATTGCCTAAACAATATTCATCACTATAACTGGTTTCAAAAGAATATATATCTTTGAGTGCTTCATTCAAACTTTCAAAAAATTTACTTATTAGGTTTATTTCTACGGTAACAAAGAAGAATGCAACTAAAAGTCCTACAGCAAAAAGTGGCGTGTGATAAATATAGCTTTCCACAATTTCAATAAGCTCTTTGAAATCCATTGTTGGTTTTACTCCTGTAATAAAAATTTTTAATATAAAAACTGATGTTACAAAAGTAAGTACAAGCATTATAAAAAATAAAAGCCTATTGATTTTTGATGCTAACCAAAATAAAAGCGATGAGCCTTTGATAACTCTACTCGGGGAAAGAAAGTTTCCTAAACTAAATCTATTCATATCAATCAACAATCACACAATTCAATAATAAGCAACAAATATTTAATGAATAACATTAAATATTTAATAAGTATCATTTTCACACAAACCATGTTTAAAGCGTGAAGGCCTTGAGGGCGCAAGCCCGATCAGCCGAGCGCTTAAACATGGTTTGTCTAGCCCTTAATAAAAAAGGGGACACGCACCTACGGTTCATGTCCCCTTCTTACTCTTTTCTGTTAGTTAAATTACAATTTTAACAAAGCTTCCAGCCAATCTCGCTCTTGATATAACCCTTCACGCTCATCTGGCCTTTTAAGGGAAAATCACTTTTCCCTCACCAACAAAAAACGTCGTTTTTGTTGCTTCACCCTTTGTGCAGAACTTTATATAAAATAAAGTTCTGACTTCAGAGTTTTAACAAAGCTTCCAGCCAATCTCGCTCTTGATATAACCCTTCACGCTCTTCTATGCCCACTTTTTCTGAAACCAGTTTGGCTTCTATGTCTTTGTGCTCTGCTTGAACTTGATCAAGGTCAATGTCTTTTTTGAATTTGGCGTCATCGGCCAACAAGCGAATGTGATTTTGGTTCACTTGCAAAAAACCAGCTTTCACCGCAACTTTATGAATTTGGCCTGCATGTTGATACTGTACCAAACCAGTTAAAAGTGTACTCAACAGCTCTGTATGGCTTTCTAAGACTTCCAGTTCACCTTTGTGACCGGGAATACTCACTTTTACACAGCGAGTATTCACCAAACTCTCAGCCGGTGTTACAATTTCAAGGGCTATTGCTTCTTCATGTGCCATTGTGCTTATGCAGCCTCTTCTTGCGCCATTTCTTTAGCTTTGGCCAACACGTCTTCAATGGTACCTTGCAAATAAAATGCTTGCTCAGGAATATCATCATACTGACCGGCAACAATTTCTTTAAAACCTTTGATGGTATCTGCTAACTTTACATATTTACCTTTCATACCGGTAAACTGTTCAGCAACAAAGAACGGCTGAGATAAGAAACGTTGGACTTTACGAGCACGCGCCACCAACAACTTATCATCTTCAGACAATTCATCCATACCCAAAATAGCAATGATGTCTTGCAAGTCTTTGTAGCGTTGCAATACTTTTTGCACACTCATGGCCACTTCATAATGCTCAAGACCAACCACTTGTGGGTCTAAAATTCTTGAGGTTGAATCCAGTGGATCCACCGCAGGATAAATGCCCAACTCAGCAATTTGTCTAGACAATACTGTAGTTGCATCCAAGTGTGAGAAGGTTGTAGCCGGCGCTGGATCTGTTAAGTCATCCGCAGGCACATAAATCGCTTGCACGGAGGTAATAGAGCCATTCTTGGTTGTGGTAATCCGTTCTTGCAAACCACCCAAGTCTGTAGCCAAGGTTGGCTGGTATCCTACCGCTGATGGAATACGTCCCAATAACGCAGATACTTCTGAGTTGGCTTGGGTAAAACGGAAAATATTATCAATAAACAACAATACGTCCTGACCTTCTTCATCTCTAAAATACTCAGCAACGGTCAAAGCTGTTAAACCGACACGGGCTCTGGCTCCTGGAGGCTCATTCATTTGACCATAAACCAGAGAGGTTTTTTCCAAAACGCCAGACTCTTTCATCTCTAGCCATAAGTCATTGCCTTCACGGGTTCTTTCACCCACGCCGCCAAACACAGAATAACCACCGTGTTGAGTTGCAATGTTGTTGATCAACTCCATGATCAACACAGTTTTACCCACACCGGCACCACCAAACAAACCAATTTTACCGCCTCTAGAGTACGGCGCCAAAAGGTCAACCACTTTAATACCAGTTTCAAAAGCTTCAACGCTGGTATCTTGTTCTTCATAAGTAGGAGCAGATCTGTGAATGGGTAAAGTTTTATCGGTTTTAATTTCACCCGCAGCATCAATAGGCTGACCAATCACGTTTAAAATTCTTCCTAAAGTTTCTTTACCTACAGGCACTGAAATGGGGGCGCCTGTGTTTTTTACTTCCATGCCCCGGACCAAACCTTCTGTTGAATCCATGGCAATGGTTCTCACGGTACCTTCACCAATATGTTGGGCAACTTCCAAAACCAGGTTATCTGCTTTGTCATCAATGCCGGGATTGGTGGTGGTTAATGCTGTTTGTACTTGTGGCATATGTCCTTTTGGAAACTCCACATCCACAACAGCTCCGATGACCTGTTTTATTTTTCCGTTTTCTTTCACTTTTTCAGCCATTGTCATTGTCTCCTTTTATGTTCTACCCTAAAGCTTCTGCACCACTGATAATTTCAACAAGTTCACGGGTAATATTGGCTTGTCTTACTCTGTTCATGGTTAAGGTTAAGTCATCTATCATTTCACCAGCATTTCTGGTTGCTGAATCCATGGCTGCCATTCTAGCACCAAATTCACTGGCCAAAGAATGCAAACATGGGCGGTACACTTTAACGTCCAAAGCTCTTGGAATTAAGCTTTCTAGAATTTTTTCCTTACCCGGTTCAAACAAGTAAGGTTTTTCTGCTTGTTCTTGATCTCCAACAGCGCCTTCATCTTTTTGTGTTGCCACCAAAGGTAACACGGTTTCTACCTGAACTTCTTGAGTCATCACTGAAATAAACTCATTGTAAATAAAAACGATTTCATCAAATGTTTGCTCTACATAAAGTTTTGATAACTCTTTGCTTAAGTTTTGTGCAGACTCAACACTAAAGCCTTCCCAAAAACTTGCGTCACTTTTGTAAATTCTATCTTTGTATTTTCTTGCAAAAAAACCGTCGGCTTTTTTACCAAAGGTATAAAGTTGGACACTGTCCTCTTGCAACAACTCTAAAGCTTTTTTAAATGAGCTTGAATTGAATGATCCGCACAACCCCCGATCCGATGAAAACACCAAAACCAACTTTTGTTTTACATCTCTTTTGTTAAACAAAGGGTGTTTTTGTAAGCTTTCATCTGATGATAAATCTGCAAAAAGCTCTGTAATCACCTTACTGTAAGGATTGGATTTTTCTGCTGCTTCTTGGGCTTTACGCAAACGAGCAGCCGCCACCATCTTCATGGCTTTGGTGATCTTTTGCGTTGATTTAACGCTTTTAATGCGTTTTCTTAAATCTCTAACAGATGCCATGACGTTTTATTTTTTCACCTCAGGTTTAAATCTGTCTTTGAATGCATCCAAGGTTTTTTGAATTGAAGCCTTGGCATCATCGCTTAAGTTCTTTTCTTCCCTTAACAACCGTAAAGTTTCTGGCTGCTCATCTCTTGCAAAAGCAATCAATTCTTTTTCATATTGTGGCAATGCCCATAGCTCATAGTCATCGACATAACCGTTAATGGCGGCATAAATTACCAGAACCTGCTCTTCTACAGGATAAGGTGCATATTGACCTTGCTTTAGCATTTCAACCAAACGCGCACCTCTGGCCAATTGCTTTTGTGTAGAAGCATCCAGATCAGAACTGAACTGCGCAAAAGCAGCCAATTCACGGTACTGGGCTAACTCTAGCCTCAAGGTACCGGCCACTTTTTTCATGGCTTTAATTTGTGCATTACCACCCACACGAGATACCGATAAACCTACGTTAATCGCTGGTCTTACCCCGGAATAAAACAAATCAGACTCAAGGTAAATTTGTCCATCAGTAATAGAAATCACGTTGGTGGGTACATACGCCGATACGTCACCGGCTTGCGTTTCAATGATTGGTAGAGCGGTTAATGAACCACCACCCAAGTCATCATGCATTTTAGCTGCTCTTTCCAACAATCTTGAGTGCACATAAAACACATCCCCTGGATAAGCTTCACGTCCTGGAGGTCTTCTCAACAACAAGGATAATTGTCTGTAGGCAACCGCATGTTTTGAAAGATCATCATAAATGATCAAGGCATGTTGACCGTTATCTCTAAAATACTCACCCATTGCAACGCCAGCGTAAGGTGCCAAAAATTGTAGTGGCGCAGAGTCAGATGCGTTGGCACACACCACTGTGGTATATTCCATAGCACCTTCTTTTTCCAACTTATCCACCACTTGTGCAACCGTTGATTGCTTTTGACCAATAGCCACATAGATACATTTAACATCTTGACCTTTTTGATTGATGATGGTGTCAATGGCTACGGCGGTTTTACCGGTTTGACGGTCACCAATAATCAATTCACGCTGACCTCTTCCAATAGGAACCATAGAGTCAATGGCTTTTAAACCGGTTTGCATGGGCTCTGTCACTGGTTGACGGCTAACAATACCAGGTGCCTTTACTTCAGCTCTTCTGGTTTCACTGGTTTTTAAATCACCTTTACCGTCAATGGGTTGTCCAAGAGCATTTAAAACCCTTCCTAAAACTTCCGGTCCAACAGGCACTTCAGTAATCTTTCCTGTTCTTTCAACGGTATCTCCTTCACGAACATGGGTATCATCCCCTAAAATCGCGGCACCAACGTTATGTTCTTCTAAGTTCAAAGCCAAGCCATAAACACCATTTGAAAAAGACAACAACTCACCAGCCATTGCTTTTTCTAAGCCGTGAATTCTTGCAATACCATCACCCACTGAAAGGACTGTTCCAGTTTCAGACACAGATACGCGCTTGTCGTAGTCTCTGACATGTGATTTTATAACTTGAGAAATTTCTTCCACACGAATACTCATGATTTCATCTCCTTTTGTAGGCTATTGAGTTTGCCTTTGATTGATGCATCGTAAATAACTCCATCTACTTCTGCCTTTAAACCGCCAATAAGTGCAGGGTTCACCTGAACATTCAATAAAACATCTTTGCCTAGTTTTTTAGACAATGCATATAAAACTCTTCCTTTTTGATCATCACTAAGATCAAATGCACTGGTCACATTCACCGATACCTTTTGCTCACTTTTTAAAATGGCTTCGCGGTATGATTTGACAATCCCAGAGTACAAATCAAAATGCCCCTGGTCCACCAACACACATAAAAAGCGATAAAAAGGTTCTTCCAAATTAAGCTTATTTTTAAGTTCTTTTAAAACTTCATGCTTTTCATTGGTCTCAAACGCAGGGCTGGACAAAAAATTCTTTAACTCTAATGAAGATTCAATCACCTGCTCAAAATCTGCAAAGTTTTTATCTGCTGCATTGATCAAATTTTTATCGTCCATTTCAAACAAAGACTCAAACAATGCAATACCATAACCTTGGGCAAAACTGGCTCTATTATCTGCCATGCTTCATACTCTCCATTTCTTGTACAAAACCCTCTACAAAGAAATCCTGATCATCTTGGGTCACTTTTTCTTTGAGTGTTGTTTCAGCTTGCAGCAACGCTTTGGCTAAAGCATCGCTTTGCAAAGCTTTCTTGGTTTTTTCTAACTCTTGATCAGCCATAATTTTAGCTTGGGCAATAATTTTTTCAGCATTCTTTTTGGCACGCTCTTCCATATTTGCTTTGTATTGTTCGCCTTTGGCTTTGGCATCGGCAATGATTCTTTCAACCTCTTGGTCTAAGCTTGCCAACTTGCTCTGATATTCATCAAACATCGCTTGGGTTTGCTCTCTTAGCACTTCGGCTTCTTCAATATTTTTTTTCCAACTGTCATGCTTTTCATTGAGCATGGCCTTAACAGGCTTTTTACTGAGCATAACCAAGCCAACCATTAAAATGGCAAAGTTAACAACGACTGAAATTGCTGGTAAATGTTCCATCAGCTCACCGCCTTACGCATTGCTTTTTTCAAAATACCACCTTTACGCTCCGAGCGGACAAACTTGCCGACAATTTCTTCAGATAAACTGGAAATCTCTTTATTCAGCCCAGCACGTGCTTTTTGCGCTTGCAGAGTGATTTTTTCTTTTTCTTGTTCTAAACTGTCTTTTGCTGTCTGTCGAGCTTGAAAAACAATGTTTTTTTCTATTTCTTCACCCTCAAGCAATAAAGCATCACGGTGACTTGCTGCCTTAATTCTAGCTTCCTCAATACTTTGTGTATATTGTTCTAAAAGTCGATCGGATTCTAAACGCATCTGCTCCACTCTATTACGTTTTCCCGTGGTTGCTTCTTCACGTTCTTGAAAAATCTTAATGTAAGGAGCAAACAAAAAATTCTTTAAAATAAAATAAAAGGCAAAAAATAAAACCCCTTGAAAAACCAAACCATGTGGAGCTTCTAAGCCCATCAAGCCCCAAAGGTTAATTTTTTCAAACAATTTAGCAAACAGCAAAAACAATGCTAGCAATGCAATAATATGCCTATTTTCTTTGATCACGCGTGCCCCTCATCTTGTTGGCTGAGTTTATCCTCTTTGTTCTCTTCTTGAGCCAAACCATTAAGCTCAGTTTTTTTTGACATGCTCATTTTTCCATCAAAAATCGCTCCATCTTCTACAACAACACTGCTGGCAAAGATATTGCCTTTGACATGCGCTGTAGACTGCAGCTCAACTCTGGTTTTGGCTACAATATCACCTTCAACTTGACCCGATATGGTTACAACATCAACATTGATGCTGGCCACCACCTTACCTGTAGGACCCACAACCAAGTGCGCTGGAGCAAACACTTCGCCTTTAAACAAGCCATCAATGCGCACAACGCCTTCAAAACTCAACTTACCTTCAAACTCACTGCCCTGATCTAGGATTGCGTTAAAACCGCCGCTTGAGAGCCCAGCGCTTCCCTGAGCGTTGCTGACCGTTGACTTGCTATCGTTTTTTAAAAATCCCATGGCTTTGTTCTCCAGGCTGTATTGCCCCCAACATCAAAGTTTAGGTGCCTAATACGAAGATAGCGCCCACATGTCAAGAAAGAATATGATTCAAAAAACAAAAAGGTTTGTATAGTAAATTCAAATATTTAGCTTTAAGTTTTACGCTTAAATTCACAGGCCACCTAAACCTCAATTTTTACTCTAAATATATCTGAATCTACAGCGCCTAGAACAGACTTATCCGCTTGCTCATAAAGTAAACTGTTGCTTTTAAATACTGAGAGACCGTTTCAATTTGCATTTCAAGATCATTCAGGTATTTTCACTACAATAGATTACTTGAGGTGATTGGTGCCTTCATGGCTTTTAAAAAGCTTAATCAATCACACAAAACCTTAAAATGATTGGAGAAAATTATGTTTTCATTACCTGACTTACCTTACAACATGGAGGCTCTTGCCCCACATGTATCAAAAGAAACTTTAGAGTTTCATCATGGCAAACACCATGCTGGCTATGTTACAAAACTCAACAATGCCATTGAAGGAACAGACTATGCTGGAAAAAGTCTAGAAGAAATTGTTGTTGCCAGTCGTGAAAAAAATGACATGGGCGTATTTAACAACGCGGCTCAACACTGGAATCACAGCTTTTATTGGAACTCTTTAACAGGCGAGTCCTCTTTTGACAGCAACTCAAGCTTAGGCCAAGCCATAGAAAAAAAATGGGGCAGCTTGGATGCCTTTAAAGAAGCCTTTAATGGCAAAGCCGCGGGCAATTTTGGTTCAGGCTGGACCTGGTTGGTTAAAACAGCTTCTGGAGATTTAGATATTGTGAACACCAGCAATGCTGAAAACACTCTAGGTACCGATAACACAGCCCTTCTAACCTGCGATGTTTGGGAACATGCCTATTACATTGACCACCGCAATGCCCGCCCAGCTTACCTCAAAGGTTTTTGGGAAATTACCAACTGGGACTTTGCTCAAAAGAACTTTGGCTAAATAAGCTCAACTTCCCTCTAGGTACGGCCTTACCTGGAGGGAAATTTAAATTAAGGGGACAACTACCCAATTAAATCGATAAAAGGTCGTTGTCCCCTTAATACAATGCCTTTTTAATGGCCTTATCTTTTGCATTATCTTATAATACCTGGGTATGTCTGAGATATCTTCTCCAACACCCAACAATACATCACATGTTCAATTCATTGAAGGTGCACAAATACAAGCCTTACCTGCCCCTATTGTTAAGCGTATGCTCGCTTATTGCTGTGATATTGGCATGGTCAGCGTTCTTCTCTATGGGGCTTATATTGTATTGGCTTTTATTCTTGCTGTCAGTGTGGGGGTCTTTGCCGCTACAGGTCTTTTTGATAGCCTTAAAAGCTGGACACAAAGCAGTCTTGAAAGCGGGAACCTAGGACAAATGATTGTTCTTTCTGTTATTGGTTTTTTACTCCTTGTTCTGATTTACGCTATATTGATTGGTCCATTTCATGCTTACTTTATCTATTACGAGCATAAACAGCAAACCACACCGGGCAAGAAAGTATTTGGATTGCGGGTTATTGCCCTGGATCGACCCAAAATGAGTATGAAAGATATTATTTTGCGTGAAATGATGCGCCACTTTGAAGCAAGCTTGATCTTACCGGCCTTGATTTCCATGTTACTTACAAAAAAGTCACAGCGACTGGGAGATCTGATGACAGGCACCATGGTGGTTCATACACCAAAGGATGAGCGTAAAAGTGACTTTTTGTACTTAGATGAAGATTCCTTTAGATCCTTAAACGATCTATTATCATCTAAACAAATACTTGAGCCTGTTGACTGCAAAGCTTTTCTTAAACAGGTGTTTCCTGTTTTTATATCCAAGCTGGCGGATGAGTATCAAAAGCAGGAACTTCTTGCTCGAGCGCAAAGTATATTTAACCAATACTATCAAGCCGATGAAAACTTCACGTTAAATACAATTTCAGACAAAGAAAAATTTTTACGTTTTCATGCCCAACGTTGCTTTGACTATGTGAACGCGCTATAGTTTTGTAAATGTAGGCCAACAATGGCTAAGCATATATAAACTTTTCTAAAGAAAGTAGGACAAATGTCTTTTATTCCTAAAAATAACGGTGCAAGCCGACGCTTTGCTGCAGCCATTGTTGATAACGTGATTACAAGCTTACTGACCATACCATTGAGTATTATCTCTGGGTTAGTCATTGCATTATTCAATTTACAGGCCATGGGTGAGTCTGTTGTTGCTTTGGTCACTTATCTTTTAACCTATGGTATTCTTGTTTTCTATTTTGGTTGGTTTTACAAAAATAAAGGCGCTACGCCTGGCAAACTTCTAATGAAGCTACAAGTGATCAATCTGGAAACGGGTGGACGCATTGGTTACGGCAGAACATTTTTAAGAGAAATTATTGGTAAATTTTTCGCTGCTGTCATTTTGGGCATAGGCTTTTTTATGATCATCTTTAGAAAAGATCGTCGCGGTTTACATGACCTTATTGCCAATACGCAAGTGGTCTACACCGGTCCAGAAGCTGAAAAAGGCATCTAAGT
The DNA here is from genome assembly GCA_022763185.1 of bacterium. Lineage (NCBI taxonomy): Bacteria > bacterium. The sequence continues at coordinate 153,928 of JALEGL010000005.1, forward strand.
CGTTCATTAATCATATGCTGCCGTCTTCCATCAAACATCATCAAAATTATTCGTTGTTCTGGAAGACCGCGGCAGATATGCAAAAAATTTTGCAAGGTTCTACTACCCTTTCACTGCAAAACACCCAACATATCTGCCAACTGCACGATCAACTCAGTCTCTATATTCATCAACTTCGTCGTGATTTTTCTACATCGGAACTTCAGGATTTTGAAGATACCTACTTCCAACTCAGCCAAAGCGTTCTAAGCTTACAAGACCATCATCAACGCAATCAGTCTTATTTTAGACTGCGTTATCGAGCGATTTGGAAAAAACATTTTGACTTATTTATCATAAGCTTACAGCTGTTTACCCTGGCGTTTTTCGTGGGTTTATTTATGGGCTGGCACAAGCCTGAATACGCCCAACTGTTCCTGTCTCAAGGCATGGCAGAGCGAATCATGAATCATCAAGACTGGTTTGATGGTTTAAGACAATCACCTTTAAGTGGCGGCTTTGCCATTGCCTGGAACAACATTCAAGTCTGTATCAATGTTTTTCTTATGAGCGCACTTGTTGCTGTTGGTGGTATTTTTCTTTTGGTATTCAACGGTTTCCATGTGGGTTTTATCATTGCGTTTTGTGCACGCTACGGTTTCTCTGACGCTTTAATCCAATTTATTACAACGCATGGTATTCTTGAACTAACACTCATTGTGGCCAGTTGTTTTTCAGGTTTAATCATGGGCCAAGAGTTTTTTAAACGTCGTCAAAAACTCAGCTTTGCCACACGATTCAAACAAAGCAGTAAAGATGGCTTCACTGTTTTATTAGGCTTACTGCCATGGATTGCCTTGGCAGCGGTATTTGAAGCCTTTGCCTCACCCTTTACGTATTTAAGCATGACACAAAAAATATTCATTGGCTGTTTTATCACCGCATGCTTTTGGCTCTATACTTTTTTACCTGCACCCAAAAAATCATAACTTGTTTTTTTCGATGTCTACTTTAAACGCGTAATTGCTTATACACCTCTCGCAACAAACCTACAGCGTGCTGTGTGGGTAAGTCAACCATACTAACATTGCTGCGACTTAACTTGGCCATAAGGTCTTGCTTTCTTTCCTGCAAGTTTAGAGCATACAACAATTGCCTACGATCGTCATGATTGATCTTGTCAATTTGCTCTGCTTGCTTTTGTACCAAACTTTGAACATTGTACTTTTCTTCAATCACATGCAAAACAATGATTTTATGTTTAGGATCAAGCTGCGGTAAAAGCTTGATGATGGCGGCATGCATCGATGGCTTTAACATGTCCAATAAAAGAAAAACGACACTGGGTTTATTAAGTTTTTTAATATGTTTCACTGCTTGCTCAAGTTGAGCGTCATACGGACTTACGTCAATTTTTTGATTGCGATAAACACGGATAAAATCTTCAGATTTTCTGCTGTTATAAACATATTGATGCAATTGATCATTTAAACATGCAAAAGAAAACGTATCTCCCAAGCTGCAAGTGTATCGAATCAACTGATAGGCCAACAAGCTATAAAAATCTACTTTTTGACTGTTCTCAATTTCACCCAACATAGAGCGCCCCACATCCAAAATAACTTCAAGATGTTGCGCTTCATCTTGTTCAAACACTTTAACCATGGCTTTATCTAAACGCCCGGTTTTTTTAGCATCAATTAATTTTAAGGGGTCCCCAGGCCGGTATTCTCTTGCACCAACAACCAAGTCACTTTTCCTAGCCACGTTATGCTGGTTTTTCCAAACCATGGCATAAGGATCTGCTTTTAATATTTGTAATACTTCATGCATATTCTGGCTCTGACTATTGGGCAAGACTTCAAAACTCTCGTCGCTGTTTAAAACAATCTCTTTATAAAATAAACCCGAAGAATCTTTAAGTTGAATATTAAGCTTAGGCACCCTAAAGCGTCCTAATTTTTTTGCCTCTACCTTCACTGTTTGAATCATCTGCCCGGAAGAAAAACAATAATTTTGTTGCTGCCACAATAAGGCCTGATGCCGATCAAAATATAAGACAAGCTCTACAGAATACAGTTGATAGTGCTTTAACTCTATTGCAAAAGTTGTGGTTGCATTGAGCTCTAATTGCTCTTTGTAACGAATGATGACTTTTTTTACATTGTTGTTTTTAAATGTTTTCCAACATCTCCATAGATAGAGAAAGTACAAAACCATCATGGCCAATGCAAAATAAAAGATAAGGCTGTTGTACACGCCAAACAATAAAAAAAACTGCAGGAAGCCTAACATGAGCCAAAACTTTTGACTCATGTATACGCTTGGCTTAGCTTGGGAACGGTAGTTCCATAAGTATGGCATTGATACATGCATCCTTGGACATATTTTGAAAAATAGCTTGTGATGATAAAGCAATACGATGACTCAACACAGGTTTTGCCAATAGCTTAATATCATCAGGGATTACCGTATTCCTACCATCAAGATACGCTAAAGCTTGTGCACACTTGACCAAAGCTAAACCCGCACGCAAACTTGCACCACAGGCAATAAGTTCATGCTTTCTAGTTTTAGCAATGAGCTCAGTGATATAATTTAATAAACTTTGATCCACGCTAACTTTAATAATCTCTTTGTATACCTGCTCTAAATCCAATGTTTCTTTTTTTATTATTGAAAAATCGATAGGAATTTTTTGTTCTAAATGCAACTGCAATAACTTTTGCTCGGTTTCCAAGTCTGCATGCTCCGTGTGAATACACAATAAAAAGCGATCCAATTGTACTTCTGGCAGTGGAAAGGTTCCTTCATGATCCTGCGGGTTTTGTGTAGCAATCACAAAAAAATGCTCCCCTAACTCATGCGTTTTTCCATCAATACTGACTTGCTGTTCTTCCATGGCTTCAAGCAAAGCTGACTGAGCTCTGGGTGATGCTCTATTGAGCTCATCCACCAACAAAAAGTCTGAAAAAACAGGCCCCGAAACAAACTCCAATTTTTCGCCACGCAAAATAGAATAGCCGGTTATATCTTGCGGTAAAAGATCGGAAGTGCATTGAATTCTGGAAAAAGATTTGCTGAGCAAAACACTCATCATTTTTGCTAACGATGTTTTTCCTGTACCTGGTGGGCCTTCAATCAAAACATGCCCTTTAACCAAATACGACGCCATCAACATTGGCGTGATATTTTGATGATCGCAATAGTAACTTTTGATTTCATTGATAATTTTTTGACACTGTTCTTGATACTTCACTTAAAAAAACCTCATTCATTATTTAAATTCTTCCGCTAAAGCCAGGACGCTTTTGTTCCAATTTAAAATAAACTCTTTTTCATCCATTTTTCCTGTTTTTATCAATTTATCTTGTTTTAGCCCATAAAGCTCCCCTGTTTTTTGATGAAAAAATGCATAAGCATCCTCTCTACCCTTATCGTTTTTAAATAATGCAGAAAACAAACTCTCATAAAACCCATGATAGGTCGGAATGAACTCATCTGACTCTTCTTGCTCATGAATCACTTTTTTTGGCACCATAGAAAAGTAAAACAAAATAAATAAAACAAAACCTAAAATAGGCACAAGTACCTGTACATCTTTAAGTAAGTCTTGGATGCCCGCCTGTTTTACATAGTGATGATAAACATCCCACAAAATAGTTGGGTGTTTTACTTTTAAGCTTTTTAAAAAGTCTTGGTTTTCCTTAAATTGCAGCATGGCGTTGGCATACGGCGGAACACCAAGTAAAACAGTAACCTTACCCTGACCCAAAGACCATTGCATGAGATACTCTGGATCATGGACCAAGTGAACAAGGTCTTGATCTGAGCTCTTATTCTTTTCTACCTTGGTTTTTGTATTTTTTCTTTCAAGGACTTCAACCCAATGAATGGCGGAGTAGTGTTGAATAGTATTCATCTTGGGCCATTGAATCGTTTTTGTTTGACCATTTTTAAAAGATGCATCTTTGGCTGCTTTCACCCATGCATCACCCTCTTTTTTTTCCATTTTTTTAGCTGTCAAGGGCGTAAAATTATAAACATTCAGCCGCTCATAATCTGCCTCTGTCATTGCTGTCAGTAAAAGGCTGCCCCCTTGGTAAACATAGCTTCTAAGCGTTTCTTGTTCATAAGAAGATAAAGGAAATTTTGGCGAATGAATGGCCACCATGTCATAGGCTTTTAAATCCAGGTAATCATGAAAAGCCTTTTTATTTAAGTGCAGTTGATCTGCAAGATATTCTTTTGCAATACTTAAACCCAGAGCATTTTTACTGCTGGCCAGAACACCTTCTTGCGATTTTCTCTGGTTGAGCTTGATTTGTGCCAAAAAATAAAGTCCTGTCAAAACCACCAGTGCAATCAGAGCAATCTGTTTATTTTTCATGATTGCTCCCACTTAGCATTGCTTCAAAGCGTTGAAGGTCTTTTTTTTGGGCAGGAGGTAAAAACATCAAGCTGTAAATGTTTTTTACTTCATTTTTGCGACCAAAATACTCCATTGGCGTTGTGGATAGGACAATCTTGTTTTGCTGCAAAAACCATTTCCACATAAGCCGAGCAGCCAAGGCATAGTTTTTTTGATTTTTTGCCAAGACATACATCTGATACAGACTCGATTTTTCTGAATTATCGTTCGCTAAACTGACGTTAGATATAGCATTGGCTTTTTTATTAAGAAAATACCGAATCACTAACAATATGCCCACCACAAATAGCATGCACACAATTGTAAGAATGATGGTTTTCCATGGCCATTGATAGTGATTGTTGATTTTATTCAGTCCATTAAACCATGTTCGAAGCCAACTTAAAACTGGCTCCACCCATGTTTGAAATAACTGGCTCATTTTTTCTTGCCAGGGTGAAGGCTCAATCACCAGGTCAGGCAAAGCTTGCTGCTCATGTTGCTTAAGCAACTGATCTAAACTTTTCTCTTGAGCATTCACCTGTCCATCATAATCTTAGATCCCCCACATGACAATATCTAAATCATTTGACAAAATACATAGAGTTTATTAATTATGCGACGCATAATTTAATTCTAACCAACAGGGGAACATTCAATGTATAAAAACATACTATCTTTAATGCTATTTTCAAGCTTAGCACTACAGACTGTTTATGGCCAAGACATAAGCCAAACAGAAGAAACACAAAGTTATAAACCACAAATCTTGTACATTGGTTCCTGGACCTCTGCCACTCCTTATTTAGAGCCAGTAGAAAATCGTTTGCCAGGACAATTATCAGCTGCCTTGAAACAAGAGGGCTTTGATCATGAAATGATTGATGTTTCTCAACCTTATTTTCAAATTGAATTACATATGCAGGACTACGTATACAAAGCCTTGGGCATGGGCAGCAGAGGTCTTTATTACACAAGTCCAGACTGGGAATCCAAATACGTAGACCAAGCCTTTTTAGATAAAGTAAAAGATGGCAGTATCAATCCAGATTGGATTTTTATTGAAGGCGGAGCTCGTGACTTAAACCTGGGTCACTTCAGTGAAACCATTGCTGATATGTTATTAAGAAATATTCCAGAAGCTAAAAACAAAAATGTTAACGTTGTGTTTCTGGGCGTTGCACCTCCTAAAAATGTTGCAGACGCAACCGTTGAATCAGTAAGAATCATGTCTAAAACAGTGTATGTTTCTAAAAGCCGTATCCAAGATGTTGAAGATGCCATTGCAGAATTAGATGCCTACTTTGCCACACTTACTCCAAAATACACCTATACAGATGACTCTGATGTAGCAATTGAAGACAGAAGAACCACCTTTGTTTCCACAACCTTAAATGGTTTAGACCCTGAGTCTGACTTTCAACTACCGGGTGAAGAAGCTTTAAGATTGGTCATGGAAGATGATTTTTATGAAGACACTCAGAAAAAAATTGAAAAGTTCAGAAACAATAAAAAAGTTTTAGAAGCTCAAAAAGCCTTAGAAAGTGCTCCCTTTGTTTTATCTCCATCTGGCATAGAAAAAGCGGTCAGCAACATTATGCGCAGCTTAACCGAACAAAGGTTTTTTGAGGTGGCACAATACTACCTAGAAGTTAATCAAAAAGACTAAATTAAACCTATACTCATTTTCTTAAAGCGCACGTCAATATAACGTGCGCTTTTTTTATTCTTATTGAATTTTTTAAGACTTAAGCTTTTATTGCAATTGCACAACTTACACGTATAGTTGAATCATGATCAGTTTATTGTTTGCGGGTATTTTAGGCCTTATTCTTTTATTGATTTCTAGAGCAACCATTGCAGCAAGGCGCAAATATAGAGTGAGTTTGGGCTATGGCGAGAAAAAAGACCCTTTATTTAATTATGTTAGTGCGCACGCCAACTTTTGTGCCTATACACCACTTTTCTTAATTCTTTTGTTTCTTTTGGAAAGTACTCAAAGCCTTCCAAATAGTTCTTTAATCATCATGGCCAGCTGCTTTACCTTTGGCAGGATCATTCACTTTTTTGCACTGACTAAAATGGAACTTAAGACGCCTCCTAATTTTAAGTTTAGGGTTTTAGGCATGGTCTTAACCTTGGGAAGCCTTGGCGTTTTATCCATTGGAGCTATTTTTAAAAGTCTTTACCTTATTCTATAGTGCTACAATGAACTGTAGCGCATGCTCAAAGTTTTAGGCTCAGGTAATTTTAAGCAAACGATTGCGTTGGCCATCAATATTGGGCATGATGACATATTGTTTTTTGGGTTGCTTAATATGAGAAACTTCTTTAAGCGTTCTAAAACCATCCATTTGCGTTACCTGGTTTAAAATAGACTGAAAAATAGTTAAATTGAGTCTCTCTTTTGGCCCAACACCAAAAAAACAAATGCTGCCAATCCCTTTAAATTTTTTAGGGATGTACCAAAGGTATTCTGTCAAATGCCCGGTAAAACGTTTACTTCTTAAGGCTTGGCCTAAAAAATGATTGATGTTGTTATCCAAAATCATGGCCAAAGGATGCTGTGCTTTTTCTCCTGCATATACGGGAACATACAAAACATCACATTTTAATTCCTCAAAAACTTGTCCATAATGCTTAACAATTTTTTTATGATTTTGTCGTTGACGAAACTTTTCAAACATTATCGTTGATACTCCTTGGCAATTCTATCCAACACTCCGTTGACAAAACTGGAGGTTTTTTCATCACCATATTTTTTTCCCAATTCTACTGCTTCATTAATGGCAACTGCAGATGCAATTTTTTCTACTGCAAATACCATTTCATAAACCCCTATTCTTAAAATGCTTTTATCAATTTTTCCTAGTCGATACAATTTCCAATGTTCTAGTGCTTTCTCTAAAATTTCATCAATGGCTTTTTGGTGATCTTCAACACCATAAATGATGGTTTGCATGTAATTGGCATCGGCATTTTTGACTTCAAAATGTCCTTGAAAAAGATGCCGTGCTTCATGCGCTTCCACATCAGCGTAGTCCATAAAGTATAAGATTTGCAAAGCTTGCTCTCTTGAACGCCGTCGCTTAATCATTGTGAAACCTTTATCTCTCTGAATTTTTGAGCCAACAGTATGGCTGCGTGGCAGGCTTCTTCACCTTTACGCCCATGCTCGCCATTCACTCTTGCTTGTGCTTGTGCCATATTTTCTACACTGAGGATGGCATTTCCAACCGGCAAAGCGTACTCTCTAGCAACTTGATCAATTGCAGGAAAAACAGTGTCACAAATATGATCGTAATGAGAGGTTTCTCCTCGAATGACACAACCGGTCACCACAACGGCATCATAGTGTTTATGTCTGGCAATAAACGCTAACATCTGCGGAATCTCTAAAGTGCCAGTAACCTCGTACTCATCAACAAAAGACGCCGCATGCAAAGCTTTTGTAGTTTTTTTTACTTGCTCACTGACCTGTTTAAGTAAATCTTGATGCCAAGAGGCTTTAATCAATGCTACTGCATAAGGGCTTTGTTTTTTATCCAAAGCAGCACTATATTTATCTTGAGTTTTCATGGCCAATTACAGCGTTATTTAATGCTTAACAAATGCCCCATTTTTTCTTGCTTGGTTTTTAAATAGTTTTCATTCACTTTATTAGAGGGTGTTTCTAGTGCAACTCTATCAACAACTTCTAAACCATAGCCTTCTAAGCCAACAATTTTTCTTGGGTTGTTGGTCAAGAGCTTCATTTTTTCTACGCCAAGCGTACTTAAAATTTGTGCGCCAACACCATACTCTCTTAAGTCTGACTTAAAACCAAGTTTTTCGTTGGCTGCAATGGTATCATGCCCTTGGTCTTGCAAGGCATAGGCCTTTATTTTATTGACCAAACCAATGCCACGTCCCTCTTGACGCAAATACAACAGAACGCCTTGCTCTGCTTGGCCAATCATTTCCAACGCTTTATGCAACTGACCTTGGCAATCACAACGAAGCGAACCCAAAACATCCCCAGTAAAACATTCTGAATGCACTCTAACCAAAGTAGGTTTTTCAGGATCTATTTTTCCTTTAACCAAAGCCACATGTTGATACTGATCAATTTTGCTTTCAAACAACCTTAACTCAAAGCCATCAGAAAAAGTGTTGGGCAATGGTGCTCTTGCCACTTCTTGCACCAAAGATTCATATTTTAAACGATACGCCGTAATATCGGCTACACTAACAATTGGAATATCATGCTTGGCAGAAAATTTTTCCAAGTCTGGTCTGCGCGCCATGGTTCCATCTTCTTTCATAATCTCACAAATTACTGCTGCTGGCTCTAAACCTGTCATCCGAGCCAAATCAACTGAGCCTTCAGTTTGCCCGGTACGCACCAAAACCCCACCTTTTCTGGCACGTAGGGGAAAGATATGCCCAGGTCTGGCTAAATCATCTGCTTTGGCATTGGGGTTAACCGCAGTTAAAATAGTATGTGCACGATCATGTGCCGATATACCGGTTGTAACACCCTCTTTGGCTTCAATGGATACGGTAAAAGCTGTGGTAAAACGTGAAGTATTGTCTTGCACCATCATGGGCAAATTCAAAGCGTCGCATTTTTCCTCAGTCATCGCCAAACAAATCAATCCTCGTCCATGCATGCTCATAAAATTAATGCTTTCAGCTGTCACCTTTTCAGCAACCACCACCAAGTCACCTTCGTTTTCTCTGTCCTCATCATCCACCAAGATGATCATCTTGCCCATTTTTAATCGCTCTAAGGCTTCTTGTATTTCTTTGTATTTCATTGTTTAATCCTCAATTTTTTATATTCCAAATAAAATTGACTTACATGAGCGGCTTTGAGCTCAGCTTTGCTGAGCGATGCTAAGCGACTGTAAATCAATTTTTATTTTTTTAAATCTTTCCTTTCAGTTGCTCCAAGTACGGCTGTATGCTTTTCACAATATACTTACCTACCATATCAAACTCTATGTTAATTGGTGTGCCTTTGTTTAGGTCATTGAGATTGGTCATTTCTAAGGTTTTTGGAATCAGCATCACATCAAACTCACTTTGATTGACATGATTAACTGTTAGGCTGACCCCATTAAGTGTGACAGAGCCTTTACTGACCAACATATTATCCTCTAATAATTCTTTGGGCACTGTAAAGCTGACTTGTTTATACTCCTGGTCAACTGCTTTTATATCTAGAATCTGACACTGCCCATCAACGTGACCACTGACCATATGCCCATCTAAGGTTGCATTGGCTGACATGGCCATTTCTAAATTAACGGCAATGTTTTTTTCTGAACAATATTTGAGATTGGTTTTGTGTATGCTCTCTTGAGAAACTTGAAATGCAATGTGGTCTTTTGAAAAATCGACTAGCGTCAAACAACAGCCGTTAACCGCAATACTTTGACCCAACCACAACTTTTCTAGAGGCCAGGGATTGTCCAAAACCAATTGATCTTGCTTAAGTGCCTGAACAAAAACTTTTTTTTGTACAATTCCGGTAAACATGTCTTCAAAGAACCTCTTGGACCATACACACGGTTAGGCACCAAACAACTTATTTTTTAAGACACCCGTGCGTGTCCGTTGTACCACTGAATGTGGTCTTCTGATGTGTTTATAACAAAACATGGCCTTTGCTGTAAAGCCTTAATTTTTGGGCCCTTGATCAAACCTTGCCCCTTTAAGACCTTGTTTTTACTCTGATAAACACAGTACTCTTGGATATCGCCTTGCGCATCCAAATACTCAATCAAACGGGCTCCACCTTCAACCAAAACTCTATGAACACCTTGTTTATATAAATCTTGCCAAAAATCATCCAGATTTAAGCCCGCTTGAGCATTCCGCTTTGTAGCATACAAATGAACACCCATGCGCTTCAACTGGTTTTTTTTATCTGGCTGTGCCTGGGCCTCATCATAAATCACTGTAACCTTTTCTGGGTGTTTGAGTATTTGGCGGTCTAAACTTATTTTAAGCGCAGGATCAACAACGCCAATGGCCATACTGTAATCTCTATTTAAACCTCTGACATTAAGTTTTGGGTTGTCAATATTCACCGTATTCACGCCGACCATGATAAGCTTGCTTAAAGCCCGTAATTTCATAGTTCTTCTTTGACAGGACCAGCCAGAAATTTTTTCTTGTTTATTCAAGCTCCCCATATAACCATTGCTCGACAATGCAAACTTTGCCGTCACATAAGGCTTGTGTTCTTCAATGGCGTAAAAGAAGGCCCTATTAAACCATAAGCATTGTTCTTCTAAAACCGGGCCAATAACCTTAACCCCATGCTGTTTTAAAAAAGCCAAGCCTTGACCGGCAACTTTAGGATTGGGATCCTGACAGCCATAAACCACGGTTTCAATTTTTTTTTCAACAATGCGTTGTGCGCAAGGCCCTGTTTTACCATGATGCGCGCAAGGCTCTAAATTAACATATAAAGTGGCGTGTGGATGTTTGTCTGAGGAAAAGTTCTTTAAAGCATTGGCTTCAGCATGCGCTTGGCCATGTCGTTCATGGTAGCCTTGATGAATCAATTTTCCTTGATCAACAATCACACACCCTACCATGGGATTGGGTTGCGTCTGTTTCATGGCTTTTTGTGCAAGCACCAAGCAGCGCTTCATCCAGTATTCATGGCTATGCTTGAGTTCTTGCCCCATCAATCATACAAAGGAAACTGCTGACACAGTTGCTTAACCTCACCTTTCAACTGAGTGTAAATCGTTTCATCATCCATATGGTTCAATGCACGATCTATCATACCCGCAATCTGCTGCATTTCTTTTTCTTGCATGCCACGGCTGCTTAAAGCCGGTGTTCCTATGCGAATTCCACTGGTGACAAACGGTGACTGTGCATCAAACGGCACCATATTTTTATTCACCGCTATACCAACAGACTCTAGAACTTCCTCAGCTTGTTTACCGGTTAAATTACGTTGCGTTAAATCCACTAAAACCAAATGGTTGTCCGTTCCACCACTGACCAAGTGATAGCCTTTAGCCAACAGGGCATCTGCCAATGCCTTGGCATTCTTTATCACCTGTTGGGTATAAGTTTTAAACTCTGGCTTTAAAGCTTGCCCAAAAGCAATTGCTTTTGCCAATATGGTATGCATCATGGGTCCACCCTGCATCCCCGGGAAAACAGCGCTGTTGACTTTTTTGGCTAAAGCTTCATCTTGGGTTAAAATCAACCCACCTCTGGGACCTCTTAAACTTTTTTGTGTCGTTGACGTTACAAAATGACAATGTGGCACAGGACTGGGATGTTCCCCACTGGCCACCAAGCCAGAAATATGAGCCATATCGCACAACAAGTAAGCATCTACTTTTTTAGCAATTTGTGCAAAACGTTCAAAGTCAATGATTCTAGAATAAGCACTGGCACCACACACGATCATCTTGGGTTGATGCTTTATAGCCAAAGCTTCCACCTCATCGTAGTCAATCAACTGTTCCTCTTGACTGACTCCATAGGGAATAACCTGATAAATTTTTCCAGAGAAATTCACTGGGCTACCATGGGTTAAATGACCCCCATGCGCCAAGTTCATGGCCAAGATTGTATCTCCTGGTTTGAGCACAGAAAAATACACCGCCATATTGGCTTGCGCTCCAGAATGGGGCTGAACATTGGCGTATTTGCTCCCAAACAATTGTTGAGCTCTATCAATGGCTAAAGTCTCTGCCTGGTCAACCACTTCACAACCGCTGTAATAGCGCTTTCCAGGATAGCCCTCAGCATATTTATTGGTCAGAGTTGACCCCATGGCTTGCATCACAGCTTTACTGGTGAAGTTTTCTGAGGCAATCATTTCAAGGTGATCTTCTTGCCTTTGGGTTTCTGCTTGCATCAACTCCCAAGCAACCGGGTCACTGGTTTTAATATCTTCATTCAACATTTATTTCCTTTCTTAAGGGGAAATATTGGCCCCTTCTTTGATCAAGACGTCGGTCTTGATCAAATTTAAAGCTATACTTGTGAAGAGCAAGGCTTTGCCTTGCGATGACCTAGTATAACTTATGCCGCTTTTAGCGGCCAGCACACCCAGGTCGAATTCGGCACAAGGCCTCTCCTCCACCTTTCTCTTAACACCCACTTAAACTGTGAATCTTCTCCACGCGTCCTGCCTTCTTCAAGGGGGGATCTTCCCCCCTTCTTTGATCAAGACGCGGTCTTGATCAAATTCATCCCACCCAGGTCGAATTCGGCACAAGGCCTCTCCTCCACCTTTCTCTTAACACCCACTTAAACTGTGAATCTTCTCCACGCGTCTTTGGTGTCTGCCGCCTTCAAAGTCGGTGTTTAAAAATATTTTGAGCAGGTTTTTTGCGGTTGCTTGATCGATCACTCTTGATCCAAAACACACTACATTGGCGTCATTGTGTTGACGGCTCATCTGGGTTTCAAACTCAGACTGAACCAATGCTGCGCGAATACCTTTGTACTTGTTTGCCGCAATACTTATTCCAATGCCTGTGCCACAAAGCAATACACCAACATGTTGAGGGTTTTTGATCACTTCTTTACACACTTTTTGAGCATAATCAGGGTAATCCACAGAACTTTCATCATGGGTCCCCATATCCACTAGCTGATCTGGTGCGTAGTGCAAGTCATGCTTAAGATAGTCAATAAGCCCTTTTTTTAATTCAAAGGCCGCATGATCACCGCCAATATAAATTTTTTTAGGCTGTATTTTCATAGACATCAAGAAAACTTTTTAAAAATCAAACAACCGTTGGTTCCACCAAAACCAAAAGAATTACTCAACACGGCTTCAACTTTATGCTGTTGTGCTTCATTAGGAACATAATCCAAATCACACGCTGGATCTGGTGTTGTGTAATTGATGGTTGGAGGCACAAATTGATGATGAATACTTAACACACTGTACACAGCCTCTACACCACCTGCTGCACCCAACAAGTGACCTGTCATAGACTTGGTTGAGCTTACTTTAAGTTGCTTGGCATGATCTTTAAATAAGGCCTTAATAGCCGCGGTTTCTCCAGCATCATTGAGTTGGGTTGAGGTTCCATGGGCATTGATATAATCTAAATCATCCGTATTCATCTGTGCATCAGTCAATGCTGCTTGCATACAGCGAATTGCGCCTTCTCCATCAGGGGAAGGCGCGGTCATATGGTGTGCATCTGCACTCATGCCATAGCCCGCAAGTTCTGCATAAATCCTTGCACCTCTTTTTTGAGCGTGCTCTAAGCTTTCTAAAACAACAATACCTGCACCTTCACCCATAACAAAACCATCTCTGTCTAAATCAAATGGACGACTGGCAAGTTCTGGTTCATCGTTACGTTTAGATAATGCGCGCATGGCACCAAAACCGCCAACTGCTAAAGGCGATATGGTTGATTCTGTACCACCAGCAATCATCACATCGGCGTCACCACGTTCTATTATTTTTGCAGCATCGCCAATATTATGGGTGCCCGTTGTACATGCTGTTACGGTACAAGCATTGGGGCCCTTTGCACCCAAAGCAATAGAAATCTGACCTGGAGCCAAGTTGGCAATAATTTTTGGAATAAAAAATGGAGAAACTCTCCTAGGTCCTTTTTCCAAAATGGTTTTATGGGTTTCTTCAATGGTGCCGATACCCCCTAAACCTGCTCCAACCATAACACCCACACGCTCTGCATTAGCATCATTAATCTCTAGGCCAGAGTCTTGATGAGCCATCAAAGCTGCTGTTAATGAATACTGAATAAACAGATCCATTTGCTTGATGCTTTTTGGATCTATACTTTGCGTTGGATCATAACCTTTAACTTCAGCTGCAATTTGGGTGGTGTATTGCTCACAGTCAAAGCGAGTAATTTTTCCAACACCACTTTTACCCGATTGAATGGCTAACAGGTTCTCTTCAACATTTAAGCCCAGAGGGGTAATCGTACCCAGACCTGTTACAACGACTCTTTTTTTCATATTCTCTCTCCAAGCTGCATAAATCTTACACCGAAACCAAATAAAAAAATCATTGGAATACAACAATTGCGGTGCTGTTAAAGTATAACAACACCATCAACAATAGCTGAAAACAATTGAAAAAGAATTAAGCTGCTTGGTTTTTTTCGATGTAATCAATAACATCGCCAACTTTTAAAATATTCTCTGCTTCCTCATCAGGAATTTCCATTTCAAAAGCTTCTTCCATAGCCATCACCAACTCTACAACATCCAATGAATCAGCACCCAAGTCATCAATGAAAGATTTTTCATTGGCAATATCATCTGCATCAACGTTAAGTTGCTCAACAATGATTTCATATACTTTGCTTTGGATTTCTTCTTTTGTCATTTCATTCTCCTCTGTTTGTTATTGGGAAAAAATGCTTTTCCCTCTTATCGGGCCTTGCAAAAGATATTCTCACTCATTCCTCACAAGAACATCTAAAAACTTGGTTTCCGATAATTTACTCTTTTGCAGTCGGAGTCGGCACAAAACCTCTCCTCTAGCAACCTTTTATAGACCTAGTCTACATTTCTCAAAAATAAATTTTTTCTACACTCTCTTTATAATATATTTGAAACGATTCAAATTTTTTACCCATTAATCATGGAATCTTTTTTAGATATACAAACCCCCATTGATGGACAATGTGTGACCCGTAATATAGCCTGCTTCCCTAGAAGCCAAGTATTTTACTGCACCGGCTATTTCTTCAGGCTCAGCCCAACGATTTAAAGGAATATCTTTTAAAAATCTTTCTCTCTGCTCATCTGTTAAAGCCATGGTCATCTCTGTTCTAACATAGCCCGGAGCCACTGCATTGACTGTAATGTTTCTTGAAGCAAGTTCTTTAGCCAAAGACTTCATCAAGCCCAACATACCCGCTTTAGAGGCTGCATACATGCTTTGACCTGGGTTACCCATTTCACCAACCACAGAGCTAACATAAATGATGCGTCCATTATTTTTTCTGCGCATCATTGACTTAACCGCAAATTTGCTGCACAAAAATGCCCCGGTAAGATTGGTTTGCATGACTTTATCCCAATCTTCATACTTAGCACGTAATATCAACTGATCAACAGAAACACCGGCATTGTTCACCAAAACATCAACACCACCAAACTCTTTGGTGATCTGTGCTATGGCTTGCTCAACTTGCGCTGCATCAGCAACATCAAAACCAATGGCTTGAGCATTTCCACCTTGCTCAATAATACCATCAACCACTGCTTGCGCTTGATTTTTATTGCTCCGATAATTAACTAAAACTGTGTGCTGACCATCAGCAAAAGCATTAGCAATAGCGCTGCCAATACCTTTGGACGCTCCAGTAACCAGTACAATTCTTGAATCTGTCATATCTGCCAGATCTTAAACAATCGCTTGCAATCAACCTAGTCTAAAGCAATTTGTACAGCTTCTTTGCCTTTGTAAAAGCCACATTCAGCGCACACATGATGCAACTGAACAGGCTCATTGCATTGTGGGCAATTGTGAATATTGCTAGGAACAGTTAGCGCATGATGAGAACGACGCATGTTGCGCTTGGATTTAGATGTTTTTTTCTTAGGTACCGCCATGGTTTTTTACCTCTTTAAAATTTAAACGTTCAGGCTTGTCTTTAAAACTTTACCTTGTAACAAATGATTTAAAGCGCATAAATACCCATAATTGTTTTATTTTTCAAGTTTATTTTTATGAATTTAAGGCTATAGACCATTATTCACAAAACGGCTATTTTACCTCTAAGACCTTGATTTTATTTCTTTTTATCAACTTTACTGTTCTTTTTGCAACGATGCTCATCTTCAATTTTTTCACCACAATCACCACACAAACCTTTACACAGCTCTGAACAAACATAGCGCATGGGTAAATTTAATAAAATCTGCTCGCGTATAATATGCGCCAGATCAATTTCTTCATTTGAAAAAAAAACCAAACCTTCTTGTGCTTGCTCAAAATCATCGTCTTGCGGGACTGCATTACTCTGGCGAGCTCGCTTTTTTTTACTTACGCCACTGGCTTTTCTTGCTTGCTCTTGTCGGCGGGCACACATGATAAAAAAATGTTCTTGATAAGGATAATCAAAATGTTGCCCACAACGCGAACACAAGGCTTCAATTAAACAATCAACACTCCCCTGTAACTCAACATCATCCAAACGATGTTTTTGTCTCAACTCAGCATGGCAATGTGCCGGATGAATGAAATTCTCATCAGCTACAAACTGACTACTTTGATATCCTTCACCATGTAAAACGTCAGGACTGATATCAAAATCTAGAATCAAAGGTTTGTTATGGGGAATCATTCTTAATTTAATCAACATAGTATGCGCTCTAGCTTTAAACGCACGCTTCGTCAAGCCCATAAAAAAAGCCAGAAGCTCTTAAAGCTCTGGCTTTTCCCCGATAAAATTTAACTTTATTATTTATGCATCTTTTTTCTTAGCCGAAACCACAACTTTAGATGTTGCATCAGATGTTGCAAAAACACAATAATTACCTCCGGCATCATCAAGAACGGGTGAAGCGTATAAGTATCCACGCTGAACAACCATATTGTATTCTCCAGGAGCCACGCCCTCTAACTGAAAAGCAACGCCAACTTGACCTTCATCCAATACATGGTAACGAACAGGGTTCAGTTTATCTTCTTTATTGGCATGCTCTAAGGTTACAGTAATATAAGCTGTTTTTGTTTCAGGCGGTAAATCACCGCGTTGACCAATACCAAACTCAAGCACTTTGCCCTCTTCTACATTCATCACCGTTGCCAATGTAGCTTCTTTACTTTCTACATCTGCTGGAACCATATAAAGACCATAAAAGCCTTTTTTACCAAAAGTGAAGTGTGTAAAGTCACCAACACCAAAACCACTGGTTTCTTCACCATAAACAACAGCTCTTCCTTGACTGTTCCGTTGACCAAAGCCAATAACTTGCTTGTCTTTCTCAGGAATATTTCCCAAATAATAATTCTTTAAACGCTCACCTTCACCTCTGACTAAATCAAGAGAATAGGTTTGATCCAAGTTTAATGACTCCACTGGATCAGCTTCTTTAGCAACAGCTTCTTCCTCGCCTTCGTCAGCTTCTTCTTCCTCTTCACCTTCGTCAGCCTCTTCTGGCACCGCTTCTTTTTCAGCTTCAGTCATTGTACTTCTATTTGCTTGATCCAAAATAGCCCTCAAGCCTAAGGCTTTAGCTTGCTCTAAAGGCTCTCCCTCAGAAATCATATTTTTTGCTGCTTTATTACCATTGAAAAACTTTGCCACCACAACCGTTTCTTTGGCTGCAAAAGGAATGTCTGGCTTAGCATTCTTAGGAAATGTCTCTTCACCTTTATCAAAGCCTAAAACGTGGAAGGGATTTACCTCTTCATAGTCCCATGCCTCGCTGGTAAAGTACGCTTTTCCAGAAGCAAAAATCGCGCCCTGATGTTTAGCTATACCACTGACATCATTGACCACGTCAATTTCTGCTACACCTCGTTCACAGCCTCCTGCTGCTGAAAGTTTGGCTGAAAAGCCTTCACTTCCAGGAATCACAATAGGCTTAGCTTTTTTCAAGTTTTTCATTTCACTTGTTCCGGGGGTTTGTACCAATGTACAACTGCTTAAAAACAGCCCTGTTACACAAGCGCCCATCAACAATTTTATCTGTATTTTATTCATATTCCTACACCCTCTTTGATCAATTAAAATGTATAACTTAGGTTCATGTTAAATAAGTTGCCTTTGGTTGTACTGGTGACATAGTTATCTTTATTGCTGCTATCGGTTTGTATTCTGTATGCCACACTTGCTGACATAGAATCATTGATTTTTTGAGTAAATCCTAGCATATGTCTAAACCTTCTATTGGCTTTAAATTTATTACCTTCTAAAGCGTGATCATACGTTCTCTGACGGATACGAAGCTCATAAGACACTTTTCCACCTTCCCACCAAGGTAAAATTTGTGTTACTTTAGGTCTTAAAAAATGCCCTTTCCATTCCGAATTTGGATTGTTTGAAAACACTTTAAAGGCATAACGGTAGTTCAACCTTAAAGAAGTGGACTCATTGGGACTCCAATCCGCAGTAAAGCCTAACTTATTTTCTATCCAAGCAAGATCCGCTGTAGGGTTGGCCAAACCAAAATTACCCAAGTCGTCGGTATTGGCGCCAAATACTGAATCTGAAAGCGCTCCTCCACCAAAGTCATCAACATCAAAATCACCACCAATGCTGTCTATTAAAGAAACATCGGCATTCAACATTTGGAAGTAATCGAAGTAATAGGTTAGTGACAATGTAGTTTTGTCATCCAACTTCATTTTTGCTGTAGGTGAAGACAACAAGACTAAATAATTGTCAGCGCCGCTATCTTCTCCAGACAATAAAAACCACTCACCGTACATCCCAAAGTTGTAGCTCCATTGTTCATTAATTTTGCCATCAAATCCTAAATTAACAACATTGGTAAAACCGCGCTGAGCAGGATCTTCTTTATCTAAATATTCTTGCCAGGCAAACTCATAACTTAAACTCATGTTTAGCGCTTTTTTAGAATCGGTAACCAGCTTGGTGCTTAAATTAACATTGGGTGAAACTTGAAAATACTCTCTTTTATGACCATTGAGATAACCAAAACCAATGGGCGTTAATTTTACACCCGCACCAAAATTAAGACCATTAATGGCGCCCTCAACAGGCTCCTCTTTGATGGCTGCTGCAGGAGGTGCAACATCAACCACACCACCTACCGTAATAGGGGCATTCGTGCTATTTAAATTAGTATTCTGCTCAAGCACGGTATCTTCTGTGATGGGCATGCTTTGTCGAACTTGTTTAACCACCGGCTCAGTGCTAACTTCTTCGCTAGGTAAAAACAAACGCTTTTCTTCTTCACTCATTTCCTGCACTGTAATAACAGGAAGCTCTTCTGAAGGCTGGGCGATGACCAAAGAACCTGCAAAAAAACTCAAAATTAAACTCAATGATAACAACTTTTTATCCATTTTTTTACCTCATTAACGTATGTATACACTGCAGCTAACACATTGCACAATTATCTTCAAGCATAAAATTACACACTGCTTCATTTTTTGTAACACTATTAATCTGCACATGTTCCCGCTATTAAAAAGCAATTGCTGTGCCAGCACACAATATTCATAAGGTATTGATTTTTTTAGATTAAAAGAATGGCGTTGTATCTTTTTGCGGCAAAGCTGTCGCAACAGCAGTGTCCCTATAAATTGCTTTAAGAAAAAAATTAATATTTTTAATGATTTATTTTAATATTATAAAAATAGCAAATACTGCCAATCACTATAGCAATTAAATTCAATGACTTTTAAATTTATTATCTTACTGAACGTAGCGGTATTCGACTTGGCTTTGTTTGTCTTGAGTTAACAATTTAGACAAAAAAGTCTTGCCAAAAACCTTGGCAAAAAAACTGTCATCTTCTTTGGGAGGATAAATGGCTTGAATATCTTTTTCTTTAATATTCGCCAACTTAGCCGCTGCTTTAATGGCATACTCTAAGCCACCCAACTCATCCACCAATTTAACTTGTTTTGCCTGGCGACCTGAATAGACTCGACCATCAGCCAAATTACTAACCGTTGCTTTATCCAATTTTCTGCCTTGGGCAATGGCCTCAATAAACTGATCATGCATATCGTCCATCATATCTTGCATGATTTTTCTCTCTTCTGGCCGCAAGTTACGCAAAGGTGAACCAATATCTTTATTTTTACCGGCTTTAATCAATTCCCAGCGAATGTTCAACTTTTTCAAAGCATCGCCAAAAATAAAGTAATTGGCAATCACACCAATGGAACCCGTTATGGTTCCTGGATTGGCAATAATTTTTTCTGCTGGAGCTGCAATATAATAACCTCCAGATGCTGCGACATCTCCCATAGAGACCACGACTTTTTTACCTTTATTGATGCGTTTAATTTCATCATGAATTTCCTGAGATGAACCCACAACGCCACCAGGAGAGTTGACTCGCAAAACAATGGCTTTAACCTCTTTTTTTTCTTCATATTTTTTCAATAATTTTACAGTATCCATTGAGCCATCAATAGCGCCTTGAACTTCTACAACTGCTATATTGCCATCGGGGTTGGCATCCCCCTTTAAAATAGCAACAATCATCCCCAATTCAATAACAATACCTAAAAGAAAAATAACAATAAAAAACCTTGAAAAACCGCTTCTGTTGGACATGCCGCCTATTGTGACCTTTTTATCAAAGAGGTCAACTTATTCAGCTGTTCGTGATTAAAATTATAAAAAAAGGGGCACGCCTTTGATGCGTGCCCCTTATTAAGAAGAATAGCTATGAATAACTAATAACAAGCTATTTATTCAGCTTTGTCTCCACCAAAACCTTTGAACTGGTCGCCCATGATATCACCCAAGGTAGGCTTAGCTTTTTCTTTAGCTTTTTTAGCCGCTTCTTGTGCAATTTCTTGTGACATACCATTTTCAAAAGCTTTTATAGACAAGCTCAATTTTCTTTCTTGCGGATCCATGGAGGTTACCACTGCTTTCACAGCATCTCCCACGGCATATTTATCATTGACCGTTTCTTCAGCGTTCAATGGAATTTCAGAAACGTGAATCAAACCTTCTAGGTCGTCTTCCACTTCCAAAAACAAACCAAAATCTGTGATTTTGACAATCTTGCCTTCAGTTTCTGTACCGGCAGTGTACTTGCTTTCAGCTTTGTTCCACGGATCATCCGTCAATTGCTTGATGCCTAAGGCAAAACGTTCAGCACTAGGATCAACATTCAATACTACTGCTTCAATTTTATCGCCTTTTTTGTAAACATCATTGGGGTTCTTCACTTTGTTGGACCACGAAATATCTGATACGTGAACCAAACCATCAATGCCGTCTTCTACTTCAACAAAGACACCAAAGTCCGTAATATTACGCACTTCACCAGAGATTTTTGAACCTGGCTGATATTTTTCAACCAAAGCATCCCAAGGGTTAGGCTGAGTTTGCTTAAGACCCAAAGACATTCTTCTGTTTTCTGGATCTAATTCTAAAACAACCGCTTCCACTTCTTCACCCAATTTTAATAAAGCGGATGGATGTTTCACACGTTTGGTCCATGACATTTCAGAAACGTGAATCAAACCTTCAATGCCTTCTTCCATTTCAATAAACGCACCGTATTCAGTCAAGTTAACCACTTTACCTTTTACAGTAGCATTTTTGGCGTATTTCATTTCAGCATTGATCCATGGATCTTCACTCATTTGTTTCAGACCTAAAGATACACGCTCTTTGGCACGATCAAACTTAAGAACTTTAACATCAATCTCTTCACCCAATTTTAAAATTTCATTGGGATGATTAACCCGTTTCCATGACAAGTCTGTAATGTGCAACAAGCCATCTAAACCGCCCAAATCAACAAAGGCTCCGTAATCGGTAACATTTTTAATGATACCTTTAACAATGGCACCCTCTTCAATTTTACCAATAATTTGTTGACGCTGTACTTTTCTTTCTTGTTCAAGAATAGAGCGACGACTTAAAACAATGTTGCCTCTGATTTTGTTAAATTTAATAATTTTAAACTGATAAATGTTACCCACCATGTTACTCAAGTCACGCACGGGTGTTAAATCAATTTGTGAACCTGGTAAAAAAGCTTTGACACCAATATCTACAGATAGACCACCTTTGACTCTATCTAAAACACGACCTTCAATAATATCACCACGCTCACAAGCTTCGGCAATCTCATCCCAAATTTTAAGTTTATCGGCTTTTTCCTTTGATACAATAACCAAACCATCTTCGTCTTCGGCAGTTTCCAAAAAGACATCTACTTGATCGCCTACTTTTACGGTTAAGTTGCCTTCAATATCGACAAATTCTGAAATATCGACTCGACCTTCAGACTTATAGTCAATATCAACCAAGACTACGTCACGGCCGATCTTAATGACTTCACCTGAAATAATTTCACCCGCTTTAATTTCTTTATCATCGCTAACGGATGCCAAAAAGAGTTCTTCAAAGCTTTCGCTGTTTGTTGTTTTAGTATTTTCCATTGAATTAAATGTTTCCTTTCATTCTTTAAAAACAAAACTAAAATCTTAATTTTAGCTTTACCCTGATCATCCAATAATGTGTGATTGTTTAAAGAATGAATTGTTAAAGGTTAATATTACTGCATTCCAGCCTATCTGGATTGCCTTATATTTTAATATCTAAATCCTCCTTGTGATTTTTTAGATATGTTTGCCATACTTTTCGTAATGACACTTTTTTGCGCTTGCTACCCAGTTGTCTCTTTCAATGCGGTCTTTAAAGGCATCCAAATTAACTGACACTTTTTTAAGGTCCGCTTTTGACAATTGAGCAACATGCTCAAACTTTGTAATTCCCAATTGGTGAAGTTTACTTTCTATAACCTTCCCAATACCATAAATCTTTTTTAAATCGTCTGTTTCCTGAGTAACAGGAGCGTTCATACTGTTTTTTACAGTTTTTGCAAGCTTTTTGCTTGGCGTCACCTTACTAGGAGTTGTTGATGTTAATTGTGCTTGCAAAGCATCAATGGTTTGTTGCTTTTCACGCAAACGATCTTGCATATCAGCCAACTGCACGGCATGAGTATAGTCAGAGTTTTTTTCACCAACACTGGGTGAAATCCATAAAACTTTTTTCATCCACCAACCTGCGACCAAACCTAAAATAAAGGCTGCCAACATCCAAAATAAAACTTGTATTGCTAAATACACCATGCCCATTCTCCCTATGTCTTAATACATCCCTGGCTTAAGTTGAACAATTTCAATTCTTCTATTTTTCTCTCTACCGACAGCCGTACGGTTATCAGCCACTGGCTGGCTGTCCCCATAACCTTGGGCGATCAGCTGATCTTGCGGCACACCTTGCGCAACCAAGTAAGCTTTAACAGACTTTGCTCTTTTTAAACTCAAAGAAAAATTGCTTGCTGAGTCGCCTGTTGCATCCGTGTGCCCAGACACTTTAAACACTGCTCCAGGCATAAGCTTAATGGCTTCAAGCAAATGATCAAGCTTGTCTTTTGCTTGTTGACTTAAGTCAACACTTGCGGAAGAAAACTGCAAACCAGATAAGTTTACATGACCGGTCTCTAACAGCTGTTTGGCTGTCTGGTTGACTTGTAAATCTTGTGAAAGGCTTGGCATGATATCCAGCTGATTGTTAACTGCCCGCACGCCCCATACCTGAGCAACCTTATCGACTAAGTCTGCTCCTTCTTTTTCAGATAAAACAGTTCCGGTTAGCGTAGCGTCACGGCCCTCAAAAGAAACGTTTACGTTCTCATTACTTAAACCCGCCATGGATCTGGCTGTAAGGTCTTGTTCAATATGTCGTTTATTCAATTGTAAACTAAAAAAGTATAAAAGAGCAAAAGCAGTGCTCACAACAACCAAAACAGGCCTTATTTTACGTTGCCCTTCTTGACTGAATAGATACAACTCATGTTCATTGAATGCTTTAAAATCAGCTTGTTGCTTAGCGATTGCCATGATTGCTGGCATCTTTATACAATATGTACCAAAGCGTCAAGTCAATTCTTGACTTTAAGTGGCTTAAATTTATAGGCTTTTCTTACTAAAAGTTGATCATCACACATAAAAACACATGTTCATCTAAGTATTTATGACCCAGACGATCCTGTATTTAGGGCATCAATGGCTGCTCGCAAAATATCACTTTCTTTGTTTAAGCGCCTTGACCATACCAAATCAACCTTAGGATACTTAAAGCTAGGCATACCGTAAGGAACATAATTTTTAAATCGATCATCATTTTTTAAAACCATACGCTGAAAGCCCAAACCATCTCTATGCAACATTGCGTTGGGTTTCTCAAAACTCATACAGCCATAAAGCCATATGGCGTCAGAATAGTTCCGTTGCAGTTCTTGCCCATCAGGACAAGCACCCGGGTTTACATCATTGACCGCACACACGGCCGGGTTTTTTTGATGAAGCCAGGCCGCACTGACCGAGTCATAATAGTAATAATAATCACCGGCTCCTGAATTGTACTGATCCCAAATCGATCCATTATTGGCAACAATCTTATCGGCCCCATATGAAAATGGCCAAACTTCCAAATCACCAAAGCTCATAAAACACCCATCCAAATCCAAGTTACCATAGGCATTTTGACTGCCTCCAGAAACATTAGGGTTATAATACCGGTTATTCCCCGTATCCCGATCATTACTGACCGTCACATTGGTTGAGCTGAGCAAAGTTCCTGTGCTAGCAACATCAAAGTAACGACTGTAATGGTTGGGAATGGTGCTAGGAATTCTAACCCCATCCAAGGCAAAAACACTGAACATATCATTGGATTGACCCGATTGATCTGCATACTGAATATCCCCTTCTATCCAAGCATAACCCTTTGCAAAAATAGCAACTTTGCCATCAAGCTTGCCCTTCACATGCACTGAGCCTTTGATATAAATATTCAACCCTCCATCTGGGATTTGATAAGTCTTTATGGGTGCGCCACCCTGAAATTCCCCATCATAGCGTCTATCTGGACGCAAATTGCCTGTCTTGCACTCCCACTGTTGAATAATGTTATCCACAAACTTAAAGCAAACATCACTGGCGACAATACTCAAGTCAGCTGTATCAAACAGCTGTCCATCCCATGCATTAATTTTACTCGAACTATCATCCATGTATTGAACATCAAATTCATCTTCATAATCACTCATTGAAAAGCTGACATTGGCAGACCTGTTAAATGTTGCTGCAGTTAAATCACCTGTAACGGCATTGATCGTGGTTTTTCCACTAAAGACATATTCATTGGCCGGCACGGTATGACCAGGGTGATAAAACGATGCCCCAAAATAAAAATTGTCTTTGTGAATTTTACCCAAATGCACATCACCCTCGGCCACGATAGGAATGAAAGTATACGGTACCGGTGTCCGGGCATTATCATCTAATGTATACAAGCCCCCACCATAATGGTTTTCAACAAAGCTTAATGCATAGTCTCCTGGCGTCATCAACTTTACCGCCACCAGCGCTTCCATACTTTCAATTTGAGCAGAACCGGCCTTTTTACTTTCTACCACCACATTGAATAACTTTGGATATAAAGAATTGTAATTATCTACCCCTCCTCCAGGGTCTGCATTTTCTATGCTGGGAATATAATAAATATTCATGATAGAACCATCCTGTTTTTGCCGTGAAAATCTTGGCGTCATATTTTCTCGCAAAGGATTGCGAGTAGCTATCACCAGGCCCATATCGGTCATTCCTTGCAGACTAACAGTCTGGCCATTTTGCACCATTCCCGTCCAATCATTTTGTTGAGCCCGCTCAAGCAGATCTCGGATGGCGAGCTGTAGACCTTCTTCTGATAAACTGCGCATATCCGTGCCTTTATTACGTTGACCAAAATACCGCTGCATGGGTTGAATCACCGACGCACTGCCCGCCATAATCAAGCCAGCGATTCCTAAAAGAATAACCGCAGCCAATAAGGCGCTCCCTTGTTGCTGATGTTTAGTTTTAAACATGATTGTTATTAAAGAATCCTCGCTGCACTTTTATTTGCTTGAACACACTAAGAAAAATAGAAATATTTGTGTCAAAAAAGCAAATGATTAAAAAACTTGGGCCATCTTCTATTATAGCAAAAAACATGAGCAAAAATACAGCACTTTCTCAAGTTTTTAAGCTATTGCTAAAAGAGTAAAATACTGAATTTTATACAAAAAACCCATTCTTTTTCTTTATTAAACTTTATTTTTATCTTCTCAAATAATGATAAAACAGCATGTCTCTTGCAAACTGAATTTTATACCTGTTTCAAAGAAAGTTTCCTACACTCTTTTTATTACCGATCAAACGGTTAAAACCAATCATGCATAAAAAAACTCTGCAAAAAACACCGCCGGACTTGCATAAGATAAAAAACAATCCATAAAAAGGCTTGACAAACAAATCTAAATTATATTTAAGGTCGGGATTATGGCATCACATGCATCAGCACTAAAAAAAATTAGAAAAGATAAAACTCGCACAACTTTAAATCGTTGGTGGAAAAGTAGAGTTAAATTTGTAAGCAAACAAGTATTGGCTTTGTGTGAAAGCAAAGATAAAAAAGGCGCTCAAGACGCTTTAAGACAAGCCAATCACGAGATTAGCAAAGCTCAAAGCAAAGGTATTTTGCATAAAAACACTGCAGCTCGTAAGGTTTCTAGTTTGAGCAAAGCCGTTAACAACATTGCTTAAGTTTCTCTAAAGAATTTTTTATTTTAAAGGCGCTTTTAAGCGCCTTTTTTCTTTTTCCATTTGGCCGAGTATTTATTGTCCGCCTTTGCTCTCGTGCTTTTGTTGGAAGTCAATCGCAAACTTAATCCTTGATCAAAAATAGCCAACATGTTTTGCACCATGGACCAAGTGAGTTTGATTTTTATTTTTTCTTTTAAATCCATTTTAAGCAGCCACTTGCCTTTTTTGGCCAAGTACACATCACAATCGATATTTCCAGGATTATCTAAAAGTGTTTGCCTCAACCGCGCTACTTTATCCTGCTGTAAATACTCCCATTCTAACTTAATTCTGACCTTTCCAGAAAAAACTTCTGCTGGCGTTTCAAGGTAAGCAAATTTATCCGCTATAATTTTGCAGCTCAAATCATCGCCATGCTCCAAGATTCCACTGACAATGATGGGTTTATCGGCCTTGAGCAACTCTCTTGCCTCTTCATACACATCTTTAAAAACAACCAACTCTGTGCTGCCAGATAAATCCTCTAAACCCACAAAAGCCATCCGATCGCCTTTTTTGGTGGTAATTTCTTTTAAACTTGAAACCACACCACCCACCCTAACCGTGGACTTGTTGCTTTGTTCGCTTAAACCCAAAACATCACAAGAAGCAAAGTACTTTAAAGCCGGTGCAAAACTGGCCAAAGGATGCCCAGACACATAAAAACCCAACATTTGTTTTTCAAACTCCAGCTGTTCTTTTTCCGGCCAAGCTTCTATTTTTGGATTGATCAAGTCAACCGCCATCCCAGTTTCATGGATACCAAACAAGCCCACCTGGCCCTGACTGTTATCTTTTTGGTTTTTACCGGCAATGGCCAAAATTTGTTCAATACTGGCCATGCTTTGCGCTCGATGCGGATGCAAAACATCCATCGCGCCACACTTGACCAAAGCTTCTAAGGTTTTTCTATTGACAGATTTGGTGTCAATGCGCGAGGCAAAATCAAATAAATCTGTAAAGGGCCCATTCTTTTTTCTTTCTTGCACCACGGATTCTATAGCGGCTACCCCAACATTTTTGACCGCTGCCAAACCATACAGCACCTTCCCATTCACCACATTAAAATCGACATCACTCTCATTGATATTGGGAGGGCACAACTCAATGTCTTGTTTCTTACAGTCGTTGGCAAAACGCACCACTTTATCGGTATTGGATCGGTCAATGGTTAGACAAGCTGCCATAAACTCTTTAGGGTAGTGCGCTTTTAGATACGCCGTTTGATAAGAGATTAAAGCATAGGCTGCAGAGTGCGATTTATTAAAACCATAGCCGGCAAATTTTTCCATCAGATCAAAAATCTTCTTGGATTTATCGGCTGGAAATTTATTTTGGGCTGCCCCCGTTAAAAAGCGCTCTTCCTGCTTGGCCATCTCAGCAGCAATTTTTTTACCCATGGCTCTGCGCAGCAAATCCGCTTCACCTAGCGAGTAACTGGCTAGAGTAGAGGCAATTTGCATCACTTGTTCCTGGTACAAAATCACACCATAAGTCTCTTTAAGAATAGGCTCAAGCTCAGGCAAATCGTATTTAATTTCTGTCCGGCCGTGCTTACGATTAATAAAGTCATCCACCATGCCTGAGCCCAGAGGACCCGGCCGGTACAAAGCCACCAAAGCCACTATATCTTCAAAACTATTGGGTTTTAAACGCATGACCAGTTCACGCATGCCGGAGGACTCCAACTGGAAAATACCTTGAGTTGAGCCTTTGGCTAAAATTTCAAACACTTTTTCATCTTGCATGTTCAGCGTTAATAAGTCGATATCAATAGCATGCGAGGCTTGAATCAATTCACAGGTTTTATGCAATAAAGTTAGGGTTTTTAAACCCAAAAAGTCAAACTTAACCAAGCCAACATTTTCAACCGCTTTCATATCCCACTGGGTGACGGCTTCACCATGTTGTCCAATAGATAAAGGAACATGATGTACCAAGGGCTGTTCATCAGAAACCACAACACCGGCAGCATGCACGGAAACGTGACGGGTCAGACCTTCCAGCGACAAGGCTACATCCAAAAGCTCATTGACTCTGGGGTCTTCTTGCCTGAGTTCTTCAAACTGCGCTTCTTGTTCAAAGGCTTCTTTTAATGAAATATTCAAAACATTGGGGACCAGTTTGGCTATTTTATCGACTTCTCCATAAGGCATACCTAAGGCACGCCCAACATCTCGAATCACCGCTCTAGCTTGCAACTTCCCAAAAGTCCCAATTTGCGCTACTTTAATGCTATCCAAAGTTTTTTCTTTAGCATCCAAACTGCCATCGTATTTTTTTGCCACATACTGAATAACCTTGTCTCTGCCCTCTTGGCAGAAATCAACATCAATATCCGGCATGGAAATACGCTCAGCATTCAAAAAGCGCTCAAACAACAAATTATAGGGAATTGGATCAACGTCCGTGATCCGTGTGCAAAAGGCCACCAAAGACCCTGCCGCAGAACCACGCCCAGGACCCACTGGGATAGCATTGTCTTTGGCATAATTGATAAAGTCTTGCACAATCAAAAAATAACCCGCAAAACCTGTACCCTCAATCACTTTGAGTTCGATTTCCAGCCTGTCTTTGTATGTTTGTTTCATCCCGGCCATAGATGCTGTTGGATCATTTTTTTGATAGAAGCTTTCTATCTGTGGCCAGCGCATCTCTAAACCTTCATAGGATAAACGCACCAACTCCTCAAAAGCTGAACGACCCTGCGGCAAGTCATATTCCGGCATGCAATAGTCTTCTAAATTAATACTGACCTCACATGCCTGGGCAATTTTAACGGTATTCTCTAAAGCCTGGGGACAGTTAACAAACAAATTTTGCATTTGCTCTGCACTTTTCAAATAGTGCTCGGTGCTCTCGAATTTGATTCTATCTCTGTCCTGAACCCTGCGGGCAGAGCCTATGCACATCAAAACATCTTGGGCATGCGCGTCGGACTCTTGTAAATAATACACATTATTGCTGGCCACCAAGGCCAATTCATGCTGCTTAGCAAAATCAATAATCTCTTGCGCATCATTTGCATGCTGCTTACTGATGGCCATATACATATCTTGTGGTGCAAAACATTGTTTCAAACGATTGATGTGTGTTTCTATGAGCTGCAATTGTCCAAACAAAGCGTGTTGACCAAAAGGTTGTTGCGGTGCCAGGGCACAAATCAGACCTTGGCCGTGCTTTTGTAAATACTCTATGTCAACAAAAGCCTGTTCGCTATTGTCTTGGGTGAATTGTGCATGACTGGAGAGATAAAAAAGATTGCGCAAGCCTGCATTGTTTTTTGCCCAAAACAACACTGGACAAAAACGGCTATTTTGTGGATCTAAACTTAAATCAAGTTCAAGACCAATGATGGGTTTTAAATCTTGTTTTTTGGCTTTTTGATACAACTGCAAAGCACCGTGCAGATTACCTTTGTCCGTCAGTGCCACTGCTTGCTGCCCCTGTTGTTTGGACCAAGATACCAAGGCTTCTATTCTGAGCGAGCTCTCTAATAAAGAATATTGCGAGTGATTATGTAAATGAACAAATTGCATAGGGCCTTTAACATGTATGAAAAAGCCCCATTTTGATCAAGCTTTTCTTTAAGCAAAAGTCTTATTTTGCAATCGTTTTTGTTTTTTTACATTAAGTCAGCGGCACAGCTTTTTAAATCTTCCAAGCTACACACTTCTAACGCTTTTTCATGGGTACTGGCCAAAAAAACTTTAGGCGCTGCACCCACTTCAAAAGCCTCTTGCCAGCGTGACGCACACAAACACCACTTATCTCCAGCCTTTAATCCTGGAAAGCCCATTTCTGGTCTAGGGGTCATCAAATCGTTGCCTCGACTCAAAGAAAACTGCAAAAATGCATCAGTCAACTCAACGCAAACTGCATGCACACCATGATCTTCTTCTCCAACTTTACAATAACCATCGCGATAAAACCCAGTTTTGGGAGAAAAACAACAGGGCGTT
Organism: bacterium; assembly: GCA_022763185.1. Lineage (NCBI taxonomy): Bacteria > bacterium. The sequence goes on from JALEGL010000005.1 coordinate 184,622, forward strand.
AAATCATCCCCAAAAACATTTTTATGACTGTCTTGCATAAGCATCTTACTTAGCACAAAAACATCCATGCCTTAAATATATGTTCGGCACAATTATTTTTAGTCCAACTTTAACGCTTGCACTCAATTTAAAAGATGTCGTTGCCCACACTTTACATTGTATTGCTTGTATCCGGGGTTTAGAAATTTAAAATCTCATCAATTCTGAAACAATATTTTTGATAGTTTAAAGTTTTATGCCGCACCGTAGGTTAGCGCTCTTCTTCTATTCGTTGTTCTTTCTTTTCAATCAACCTATCAAAGCGTTCCAACTTATGCTTTAAACTTTCTATGGTTTGGCTTTGCTCAGGTGTGGGTTCTTTTTTACCAATCAGCTCTTTGATTTCATCAACTTTGTTTTGATATTCCTTTTTCTTTTCTTTGATACTTTCTATAGACTCCAGTTCATCAGCTTTATCAAAAATAATATTTTCTGGACCGCTTTGTGTGTTCTCTTCGTTTTCTTTTTTATGTTGCGGGACATACATGAATTTTTGTTTGGGTTGAAATACGCGCTGATTCATAAATGTAGGCGAAACGATTTCTATTCCATGCGCATGCAAAGACACCAACATGCTCTCTCTTAAGTTTGACCGTGCAGATATCAAAGACTTTACTTCTGACAAAAAACCCGCCGCTTTGTAGCTGACAGAAAAATCACCTAATTTTTCTAATAGAACATAAGGCTTTTCTAGTCCCGCATTCAACACCGCTTTTTCCAAAGCTTCTTTTATTTTTTTATGACTGGTGTCATACCCTAATGAAACCTCAGCAGATACGATGGTACCTGAACTGCGCACCACATTCACTGGGTTGCTGACCAAATACAAATTGGGCAACGTGGTCAATGAACGCTGATCAGTTTGGATTTCTGTATGCAACAAACCCCATTCTGATATACGACCAAAATGCTCTCCGGCTTGAATAAAGTCTCCAGGCTTAAAAGCTTTAATAGACCTTAACATCATACCTGCCATAATGTTGCCAAGAAAAGTCGTTGAAGATAAAGCAATAGCTGCTGCTGCAACCACACCAAACAAGTTTAGCAACTGCCCTCTTGAAGTAATATCAATAGGCAAAGTCATCAACACGGAGATCACAACAATCACAAACACACAAACCATTAAAATGGGCTTGATTAAACTGCTGCTGGCACTGGGAAAAAGCTTATCTAAAACATTTAATTTTTTAACCGTTCTAAACAGAACAAACCAAATAAGAATTAAAAGTAAAAATGGCATCCAAGCAACGAAGTATTCTACGATTGAAGCAATCATGATGAATAGACTATAACAATCCTTTGACTTAGGCCATCATTTTAACGCATCAAACAGCATCTTTGGGATGATTGATACCATCACTGTAAGGGGTATTTTTATAATCTTCAATTTTGATGCCTTCAATACAAGCAATGTTAACGCCATATTCTGATGGATCAGAGCGCCTTTGGTGATGCGTGTAAATTCCACAGACCTTGCAAAAGTAATGCTTGGCTGTATGAGTGTTAAACGTATACATCTGAATTAAATCTTCACCTTTGATAATTTTTAATTGATTCAAAGGAACCGAAGCCACCACCGCTCCCTTACGAGAACATATAGAACAATTGCAACGGCGTACTTTTTCTAAACCCTTGTTAAGCTCGACTTCTATTTCAACCCCTGCACAATGACAGGTCATTTTATATTTTTTCATAAACTAATGTATTTATAACTATCGAAAACACCTAAGTAAAGGATGCTTGAGAAAAATATTTTCTACCAGCTCAAACAGTGGGCAGCATAGCTGCCCAAACTCGCTGTACGAAATTTATTTTTCACAAGACACCTATAATTATATAGCCCTCAAGAAACGGAAAATTTTGTACAGATCGATTTTTCTTATTTAGTTTATAAAAGGAATGGTAAGTTTTTCGAAGACCTAAGCTCAAAGGAGAGAAAAACCGGAGGCGTAGCCCACTTACCTCGAGCTTTTAACATTAAAAACAGGTGAACAAATGGCAACGAAGGCAATGCATGTTGAAAGCATGCTTATAATAAGCAGCGGAAAAGTCGCCATTCCCTTAAATATCGGCAAAATTTTTTATTCCCATTCGATGGTGGCTGGTGGCTTACTGCTGATATCGTAGACTACTCTGTTGATGCCTTTAACTTCATTGATGATGCGGTTGGATACATGCGCTAAAAATTCATGCGGTAGATGCGCCCACTTGGCCGTCATCCCATCTACGCTAGTCACTGCCCGCAAGGCACAGACGTGCTCATAGGTTCGTTGATCACCCATCACCCCTACGGTTTTAACCGGTAACAAAGTGGCAAAAGCCTGCCAGGTTTCATGGTATAAACTTTGGCTTTTTAACTCTTCAATAAAAATAGCATCCGCGTCTTGCAAGGTTTTGATTTTATCTTCTGCCAACTCTCCCAAAACTCGAATCGCCAAGCCTGGCCCAGGAAAGGGGTGCCGCTCTATAAAGGCTTGAGGCAAGCCCAACTCTTGACCCAATAAACGGACCTCATCTTTAAATAATTCCCTTACCGGTTCAATTAACTGTAAGTTCATTTTTTCTGGCAAGCCGCCAACGTTGTGATGACTTTTAATGGTGACCGATGGCCCACGATGGGAAACACTTTCAATTACATCGGGATACAAGGTACCTTGTGCCAAAAACTTAACATCGTTTATTTTTTTAGCTTCTGCATCAAAGACTTCAATAAAGGTATTGCCAATAATTTTACGCTTCTCTTCTGGATCACTGACGCCTTGTAATTTTGACATGAATAAATCTTTGGCATCCACCGTAATCATATTCAAAGAGAATGCCTCTTTAACATCTCGTTCTACCTGTTGACGTTCATTTTTACGCAATAAACCGTGATCCACAAAAATACAGGTCAATTGCTTGCCCAAAATTTTATGTAAAAGAATGGCCACCACGGATGAATCTACACCACCAGACAAGGCACATATGACGTGCGCATCACCCACTTGCTGCTTAATGGCTTTACTTTGGACTTCAATAAAATGTTCCATGGTCCAATCTTTTTTGGACTGACATACATTAATCACAAAATTGTTTAAAATATCTTTCCCTATACTGGAATGCACCACTTCTGGGTGAAACTGCACGCCAAAAATAGTACCCTTATCAGACTCAAAGCCAGCATAAGGACAGGTTTTGGTTGTGGCGGTTACCTGCCAACCTTTTGGGATACTTTCAATTTGATCACCGTGACTCATCCACATTTCATGACGTGTTTCATGATCTATTCCAGAAAAAATTGCACTGGCTTTTTCAATTTTAACCTGTGCAGAACCAAATTCTCTATGTGAACAAGCTTCTACTTTACCGCCAAACTCTTGGCTTAAGAGCTGGGCACCGTAACACACACCTAAAATAGGAACATTCCAGTCCAGTATTATTTCTGGCAAGTAAGGAGAAAGATCTTCATAAACCGATGCCGGGCCACCAGAAAGAATAACGCCTTTCACTTGATCCTTATAACTTTCAAGCACATCGTCAAAAGCTACTACTTTTGAAAAAACATGCATCTCACGTATTCTTCTTGCAATCAGTTGGGTGTATTGAGAACCATAATCTAAAACTACAATCATTTTACTGCTCCTGTGTATGCTTATATTTTAGCAACCTTCAAGTCGCTATTTTGTCTAAACTACGTTTAACGGGTTTGTTTTTATACATCATACCTTGCCTGTACTGGAATTTTACACAAGGTTCCCTCTACTATCACTTGGTTGACTATAGCATTCATCTGCAACAAAACATCGCACACTTGTGGATCTAAGTCCTGTAAAACAATATAAATTTTACCTTGTATTTGACTGGTGCCTAAACCCAAAAGGCTATTTTCTCCTGACCAGTTGAGCTGAGTTGACGCAATTTCAAGTGCATTGTTCAATAAAAAGCAACGCGTTTGCCCGGCAGTTTGTGCAATCCATTGCGCATTACCAGATGCTAAATTAAGTTGAGCTTGACCTTGGACGTCCACATCATTCATTAAGCAGTTTAAGCTTGCAAAAAAGCTATTTCCCGATGTGTCCACAGCAGCCACTATGGCTGCTTCTACGATCTCTTCATGCGTTGAAGTGGCTAAAAACTCCAAAATTGCTTCTTGCTGCGCTTCGTTCAAAACAATATTTTTTTCAGAGGCCTCTCCACACGCACTTAAACTTAAAATCACCAAAAAACTAAAAAAAACTCTCATCTCATGCCCAACTTGCTCACTTTTCTATAAAAACACCCTGCTACCTTGTTGCCTGATAATTTGGTGTCTCCTTAGTAATACTTACGTCATGGACGTGGCTTTCTCTTAGACCCGATTGCGTGATACGCACAAACTTTGCACGCTCATGCAAACTTGCAATATCTTGGGCACCCACATAACCCATTCCTGCTCTTAAACCACCGGTCAGTTGATGGATAACATTGGATAAAGAGCCTTTATAAGGCACTCTGCCTTCAATGCCCTCTGGCACCAACTTGTATTCTGCAGTCATTTGATCTTGAAAGTATCGATCAGCAGAGCCACCTTTCATGGCCCCCAGGGATCCCATACCTCGGTATGTTTTAAATGTTCTGCCTTGATACAACACCTGTTCACCAGGAGCTTCTTTGGTTCCTGCCAACAGAGACCCCACCATAACACTTGATGCCCCGGCTGCTAGAGCCTTAACAATATCACCGGAGTATTTTATGCCGCCATCGGCAATCACTGGGATATTTTTCTTTTGTGCTATTTTGGCCACATTCATAATGGCAGTAAGCTGAGGTACACCGATTCCAGCAATAATACGCGTTGTACAAATAGATCCTGGTCCAATGCCAACTTTTACGGCATTGACCCCAGCATCAATCAGTGCTGAAGCGGCAGCTTCCGTGGCTATATTGCCCGCAATAATTTGTACATCACTGAACTGTTTTCTGATGGCTTCTATTTTTCCAAGAACGCCACTAGAATGTCCATGAGCTGTATCAACTACAATAACGTCAGCACCGGCTTCTAAAAGGGCCGCTACTCTTTCCATGGTATCTTCACCTGTTCCAACAGCGGCGCCACATAACAAGCGGGCTTCTTTATCTTTAGAAGCATGAGGAAATTCACTGGCTTTTTTAATGTCTCTAATGGTAATCAAACCTTTAAGTTCTTGCTTTTCGTCCACCACCAACAACTTTTCAATTCTGTGCTGATGCAACAAGGCTTTGGCTTGTTCTAAACTCACCCCTTCTTGGGCGGTCACCAATTTTTTTGTCATCACCTCATTGACCGTCAACTGCATGTTGCTTTCAAACTGCAAGTCCCGGTTGGTCACAATACCTTTAAGCTCATTGCCCACAGTTACAGGGATACCGCTAATCTTATTGTCCAACATAATATTGAGCGCTTCTTGCACGGTTTGGTTGGGCCGCATGGTAATGGGGTCTTTAACCATGCCACTCTCTGATTTTTTAACTTTTTTGACTTCTACCGCTTGCTGCTCAATGGTCATGTTGCGATGAACAACTCCTAATGCACCTTCCTGTGCCATGCGAATAGCAAGTTTGGCTTCTGTCACGGTATCCATGGCTGCTGAAACAATGGGTGTATTAAGCTCTATTGCCTGCGTGAGCTTGGTTTTCAACTTAACTTCTTTGGGTAAAACTGTGCTTTCTTGCGGAAGCAACAAGACATCATCAAAGGATAATGCGGTTTGAATATCTGTAGAATTGTTTGCCATAAAGTACACCTCTTTTGGCAAGTTCTTATACTGAATTTAGATGGCTTTAGCAATCTCTGATTTTATTTTTATGCATGTGTGCCGGTTTAGCAAACTTGAGATTTTTATCTAGTAACCACAAGATGGAGCACACACAGATGTTCCATAAGTGTCACAGACACTCATTCCACATGAGGTATAACCAACCAAGCCACCTCCATTACAGGCTCTCAAAGTACACAACGAACCGTTGGTTCCCTCAAAGACGCAGTAAGCTCCAGAACAAGTTCCACCTGTTGGTGTTGGCGAAGGTGTAGGTGTAGCGGTAGGCGTGGGTGTTGGCGTAGGTGTTGGACTAGGGGTTGGACTAGATGGAACGGGTTGACTAGGACAACTGTTCCCACTACTGTAAGAAGGCACAGTAAAAGCAAAACTTTCAGTGCGATCGTAACGGGTAGTTCCTGGTGCAGAGCCAGTCCCCGCAAGATCAAAGACTGAGCTGTCACTAATATACGTCGAAGGTCCAACATATATGTAAGAACCAAGCGGCAGAGTGGATGTACTCCCCACATTACTATTCAAATCAAATCTCAAATACACCGTAAAACTTCTACTTGCTGAATCCAATATACTGATATTACATGAACTTGAACCAGAAGAACTCATCGTACCGCTACAGACAGTCGCGCCTCCACCACTAACTCTAATCTGATAGCTTACTGCTGAAGGTGAACCTGATTCAATGCTCCATAGAAGACCAATTGAACAGCTGCACCCACAACCACTGCTGTCACAAATTGACTGAGAGTTATTACAGTCGCCATTGGTAGAACACGTTTGAGTACAACTCGTAGGTGTAGGTGTTGGCGTCGCTGTTGGCGTAGGGGTTGGACTTCCAGGCGTTGGCGTGGGTGTAGGTGTAGGTGTAGGTGTAGGTGTAGGCGTGGGCGTGGGCGTTGCAAAACCTGGACATCCTGGTGTAGTTGAACAGACTATTGGCCCGTACAAAAAGGCACCTCTGTTACAAGAGTCAACAACCTCACACTGAGGCTCTTTAAAAGGACGCGGATTTATGTATTGACACTGCTCACATGATGGCGTTGGTGTTGGCGTGGGCGTACGTGTGGGTGTGGGTGTTGGCGTCTCTCCTGTTGGTGTAGGAGTTGGAGTAGGCGTAGGACTCGGATTCGGCGTAGGCGTGGGCGTAGGCGTAGGCGTTGGACTAGGTGTCGGTGTCGGGGTTGGACTCGGCGTCGGAGTAGGACTCGGCGTCGGAGTAGGCGTTGGGGTTACAGGCGTTGGTGTAACATTGGGCGGAGACGCTGGGCAACTACCGCCACTTGCACCAGCAGGAATAGTAAACTGTGAACCGCTGGCTGCAAATTGCCTCGATGTTCCTGAACCTGCTCCTGTTGCAGTATATGTCAAGCTATGCGCAGCATCTGTTCCAATATAAAAAGTTTGCCCGGGAGCCATGGTTGCTTGAGCGCTCATATCTCTAAGCCAAAAATCATAACGAGGTGTAATGTAGCGTGTATTGCCAGTCAAAAGCTTAATTCCACAGACTCTCGTACCTGAACCTGTCACTGAGCCTGTTTGAAATCCGCATCCTGGTGATCCAAAGCCGCTCTGGTCTAAATCATAATATACTTGATCAGGCTCAGACGAACTGGTTAGATTCCAGCTCATACCAACATCACAATAACAACAATTGCTTCTACACACAGATCCAGATACGCCACAGTCGCTATCAACGTTACACGCAAAACCTCCAGCACATGAAGGGCCCGTTGGTGTGGGTGTTGGAGTTGGACTCGGTGTAGGGGTTGGCGTTAGCGTTGGTGTCGGCGTTGGACTCGGCGCAGGTGTTGCTGAACAACAAGGAGGATTTCCAAAGGTTGATGTGTAAGTACAACTAGGATCTGAACAACTTATTGGTCCACCACCCAAATAGGTAGTAGGGCAACTAAACCGGTAGCAATCGCCACCGCTTTCTACACAATATGTTGTACAAGAACTTGAAGTTGGGACTGGGGAAGGTGTCGCCGTTGGACTCGGGGTCGGCGTTGGACTCGGTGTCGGCGTTGGTGTCGCTGTCGGCGTTGGACTCGGTGTCGGTGTCGGTGTCGGTGTCGGCGTTGGACTCGGCGTTGGTGTCGGCGTTGGACTCGGCGTCGGCGTTGCAGCCGGAGTTGAGCCTGTTGTAGGTATTGCCGTTGGACTTGGAGTTGAGCCTGGGGTTGGTGTTACACCCACGGTTACAACGCTAGAACCGGCTTTATCTAAGCCTCTTAACCTTGGTGGCGTTACCAAACGTTCATAAGACTCACCAGCTACATCAATTTTAAGATGAACTTGTTTTAAATAAGGCAGGCCCAATTGATTACCACAATCACCCGTTTGCCCGACCAAACCAGCAATAGGACGGCGTGTTCTAAAACGACTACCATTTTTATCTTGCACAATGTACTCAATGACAAAACGATCAACATCCTCAGCCAATTTACGCCACTGATTGGCTCTTCCAGAAGCAAAATTAAAACTTTTATCAATTGGATTAAAGCCATCGTCTGCGACATGATCATTTACCCACAGGGTTTTATCACTGGCTGAATAAGCGTAGCTTGCCAAGGCTGCCTTTTGCACTGTAGCACCACCGAGTTTGCGGCTTCCGTCTTCATTTAAACCATAATTGCGGCTCACATCTCTACCACTGTTCCATAAGGATTGAGAACTATGATGTAAAACATAAGGCCCATAAGTTTCGTTATTATCAATAGTTTTGCTGGTAACCCTGCCCAAACGAATCCCATCCGTATCCGATAAAATAAAAAAATCTCCAGTATTGAAGTTTTTGTATGCTGTTTTATCACCAATATTGATTTTATAACCCGCTGCATCGTTGGTTGGGTAAGGTGTATATACCCCCTGAGAAACTTGTGTACCCACCAAATCTGTGGGGTAACTGTCACTGGGAACATAGGCAACCCTAATTCCATCTGCTTCTGCACTGATATTGGCTGTTGATGGGTCTATGGCTGAACTGCTTAAAGCATCAATGCCTGCTTTATCCATCCCTGGAAACGCAACAATTGAAGAGCTCACTGCCGTAGCACCACAACTACTGGGAGATTGATTTAAACGAAGCGGGTAACTGGTATCATTGACATCATAGCTATTGCGAATTTGCCCTGCAATTTGATCCAGAACTTTTTCCACTGAGGCTCTTCCACGAGTACTGGTCACGGTTTTGCCTACTTGCGATGTGGAGGCAACAAAAAGGCGATAAGCTCCAATTAATAAAAAACTCATGACCACGCCGCCAATGAGTAATTCTATTAATGTAAACCCTTGCCTATTTTTTTTCATTGTTCCTTAAAATATTTACATGCACACTCTATGTATTACCTTGGGTAGGTACCTCATTAAAGCTTAAAAAACCATTACTTACAAATTTTTTTTAAAATTTTGCTGTAAACTATCATTATAACAAATTTTTTTATTTTTTTCACTGCCTAAATGCACTGCATCCCTGCTGCATGGCTTGATTAAGAACTATTCCACAACAACAATCAAAGGAAACAATGTAAAATTTGATGCAAAACTATTGACCTACATCAACAAACTGGGTATGACAGACTTTCAAAATTCCCCGGTAGCTCAGTCGGTAGAGCAAATGACTGTTAATCATTGGGTCGGCGGTTCGAGCCCGTCCCGGGGAGCCAGCTAATCTTTAAGGCTTCAGACTTAGGGATTAATCATTAGACAGATTACTGTAAACACATTAAAAATTAAGGGCTACTAAAAGCCAAGCCTTAAGTCCAAAGCCCTTCAAACTCTTAAAGTTTAATCTTTATTGTCCTGCTCTCTTTCACGAACAGACCGAATCAAACCACTTAACATTTTCCCTATTTCACTCATTTCTTTAATGACTTCTTGATACTCTTTTCTATCAATAATTTGCAAAGACTTCATAATATCTATGCATGCAACACATTCAAATAGTGAGCCTTTGGCTATTCGTAAAAAGTTAATTTTCTCTTTAGCTCCATAACGCGAAATCCCTTCGGCAATATTTAAAGGAATAGATAAACTAGCCCGTGTTAACTGGTCTTGAAAATTTTTAATCCCAATCGTTTGTCCACATTGGGCTAACTCTTTTGCAAATTTAATAAAAAGAACTGACCTTCGATACACCTCCCAATTTTGAAACTCAAATGGGCCGGAACTCAAATATTGCTTAGACTGAAAATTAGACTTATTTCTTACATATGCTGGCATAAAGCCCTCCTTTAAAGGTTTTAAAATGAAAAATCTTCAAAGAAGCAATTTTAATGCCTTATCAAATTAAGGGAGCTGTCCCTGTAATAAAAAATGTTTTTTTCTTTTTACATATTTTTATGTGTTAGTTTGTATTTTGCGATATGACTCTAAAGGTCGAATAAGCCAAATGAGCGGATACGGAAAAACGTTCAAATCATCCAAAAACACTTCTAAACGTTTGGCACTTGGTGAAATTTATTTTTAAAAGATACAACACTTGTTCACAAGCAAAATAACCGCAAAAGCAATCTAGTTTCTCTTTGACTCTTCTTTTGAAAAAATATTTTTACCACAGCTTTTTTCTGCATTATCAATCCAGTCATCCAAATGACGCTCTTGTTGTCTAAGTGAAAGCTTGTTTGCATGTTCCAGTGTCATTTTATCAATATTATTAAATTTACCCATGAGTACAACATTTTGAAAAATAATCTCAAGTGCTAAAACACAGCGCCCTTTTACTTTCTCTGACAAATCACTGCTTATGTTATTAATATAGATGAAAGGTGTTGCCCCTACAAGACTTGCCGTATCATAAAGAATTCTCAGTTGATTTTGATAGGTTTCATCTTCTTTGTGCAAGTCAAAAAGTTCGTAAAAAACTCTCTGAAAAAACTCACTCTTGCAGAATTCTAAATCTAATTCTTCTTGTCCGCATTTTTCCAAATTGACCATCATCAACTCAAAGTCAGCTCTTAACTCAGGATAATCTTTGAGATAAGTATTAATAAAAACAGATTGATGTGCCCCAAAATGATACATCTTACCCGTTATCATTTCAAAAGTGGGATTTTCTTGAGCAAGACCGTGTTGTATAAAAAACACCAATATAACCAATAAAAACTTAATTACTTTCATAGTAAAGACTAAAAACCATAAAAACAAAAAAAACGCAATGCATTATTTTTTACAGCTTTTCCATGAATAGCTTTTTTTAGCCTAGCAAAGACAATCAGGTCCCTTTGACAAGAAGTTATGAATGTTTTAAGTATTGATAGCAAAAATTTAACTTGGGGGACATATGAAAACATTTATTCTTTTGTTGTTGAGCTGGCTTTGCATTGCTTACAGCCAAGTGCCTGGGCCTCATGGTCAGCCCATAGAGATTATTTTAGAACAACAGGATAAGCTTAAACCAGACGCGCAGTTTTCTGATTTTTTTTCTTAGCTTTCCTACAGATCTAGGTTATGAACATCAAAGCCTTATCATTTGGCAATTAAATTATTTTGATGACAGCATGTCTCTTAAAACTTTACCCGGTTATTACATTCAAAACCCTGTCACGCGTATCTATTACAAAATCATTCTTCGCATCAATTCCAAAGAAGTGGCCATTGAAAAACTGCCTGACCTGCTTGAATACTTGCAGCAACACTTTATGAACAATCCCAACTATGAACTCAAGCAAGACCAAGAAAAAAAGCTAAACATTATCCCTTTGCCTACACAATAGAGCTCAATCTAAGGCTAGTTTAGAGTTTATCTTGCTAAACTTTTGACTCCCAAAAAATGTTTTTTTAAGAAAACAGCCTCTAGCTTGATCAATCCAATACATCCGGCCATACTCGTATGCGTTTATGCCAGTCACCAAGTTTAAGTTTATTCGTTTCTTTAGCTTACTGTCTTTATGTCTTATGGCTTGCGAGCAAAAGCCAGCAGAGGCCATTGAAATACAAAAATCACAGCATGGCTCATTTAAAGTAGAAAAAATAGTACAAGAAAAACGTGCCATCTGGGGCTTTGATTTTATCAATGACCAACAAATTATTTACACTTTAATTTCTGGCCAAATCAAACTGTTTAATCTTAAAAACAAAAGTTCCGTGCAAATTAAAGACCTAGACACTGTTTATGTGGGTGGCCAAGGTGGCCTGCTAGATATTGCGGTTCATCAGAACAAAGATAAAAACAACAGCATCTTCTTTTGCTATTCAAGTAAAACCAAGCAAGGCAAAACCACTGTTTTGGCCAAAGCAGAGCTGATCAACCATAAACTGCACAATATTAAAACCATTTTTACAGCTCAGCCTTATTTTAAAACTTCGCATCATTTTGGTTGCCGCATTGCTTTTGATGGCAAAGGCTCATTATTTTTAAGCGTTGGCGACCGAGGGCATCGTGACCTTGCTCAAAGCCTAAACAGCCATAACGGAAAAATATTGCGTTTGGACTTAGACGGCAAGCCTGCCAAAAACAACCCTTTTGTTAAGACCAAAGATGCGAAACCAGAAATTTGGTCTTATGGCCACCGCAACCCACAAGGCTTGTTCTACAGTACAACATCTCATACTTTATACGAACAAGAGCACGGCCCCAAAGGCGGTGATGAAATCAATATTATTGAAAAAGGAAAAAACTATGGCTGGCCCACCATTACCTACGGCAGAGAATACAGCGGCTTTAAAATCAACGGTGGTTTAAGTAAAAAAAGCGGCCTCGAGCAACCGGTACACTATTATACACCCTCTATTGCGCCTTCTGGACTCACGCAATACAAAGGCAGACTTCTTAAATTCTGGGATCAAGACCTGTTTTCTGGAGCCCTGGCACTAAGACACATCAATAGAATTAGAATAAAAAATGGCAAAGTCATTGAAGAAGAACGTTTGTTAAAAAACTTAAAGCAGCGTATTCGCCATGTAAAAACAGGGCCTGATGAAAAGCTGTATTTTTCAAACGATTCTGGTGCGCTTTACAGCATCAGCCCAGCACCATAAATTAAACAGTTGTTATCTCAAACCACCCTGGAATCACTTTTATAAAAAATTATGCACCGCGTAACTTTATTAATTCCGGGGACAGCTACCTTAATTGAGAGAATTTAAATTCAGTCGACCGTCCCCGGAATACCTGAGGAGCCGGCATTTTCATTAAATAAATATCTAAAAGAATCAAAGATTAAATAATTGTGAATAATACATCAAAATAAAAAATTTTTAGTAAAAATTTTTCGGTAGTACCTTTTCTGGATTTACACTTTATGACGAGTGACTTGTCACTTAGCGGACTAATATAATATTATTTGAGTAAAATTTCAGCATATTGAATGTTTATAAGTTATTAATTTATTTAATTTTATACCTGGTATAAATCTTGCTGATATCAGAGGGTGTTACTTTGTGTTTAAATAAAGGAGTTTATTTTATGAGATATGGTTTTAATCAAAAGTTTTTTTTTATATGTTGTATAGTTACATCAATTAGTTTTGCACAGGTTCGGAATCCACAGGTTCGAAATCCTGTATCTCCTCCAGAAGGCTTTATGTTCAATAAAGAAGATGCATCTTTACGACTAGATAATTTCGAATACGAAGATGTATATATAAACGAAATTGATTTGAGAAACGATGGATCAGCAGCCGTTAAAATATCTATTCAAGATAGAAGGTCACCATATCCAAGTGGTGGTGGAGTTAGAGTTACTCGTCATCTCATATCATATAGTAAAGTTTTTATTTCAAGCGAGGCTTCATCTGCAATAATTGTTCTTTTGATAAAGGCAAAGACATTAGATTTACCTTTAAAAATGGATATTGATAATGGATATATACAAAGAGTAGGAATGTAATTTTCTATTTTAGAAAGATAATTATAAAGAAGAAAATATTTTTTGCGATAGGGTTGTTTTAATTCCCGGGACAGCTACCTTAATTGAGAGAATTTAAATTCAGTCGACCGTCCCCGGAATACTAATATATACCGCTTACTTGGGCATTTGATTTTGTATTTCAAAAAATATTTATTGTTGAGTCAAAAAATTGCTGCACTACATCCGAAAAAGATGCCTGGCACCATTAACTCTGACTGAGAAATTTAACGTTTATACCTTTTTTTCAATTTACAGTTAAAATTAAGATAAAAAATATTAAACCCCATTGCATTAAAACAATGGGGTTTAACTATATTTATTTTTAAGCTTTTTTTCTGAGTTTAAAAGCTCATTAAATCGCCGTTGCCTAAACTTAAGCTGCTGCTTGATGATCCTAAGACCACTTCTTTACACCACAGCGGATCACCTGACTCAGGCTCTTCTCCTTGACCATTGGCATTGATAAAGCCAGCCACTGCATAATTGCCTTTTTCAATGAAGTTTACGGTTTCAAAGTCTTCATCTTCCCATTCATCCGACATCACCATTTGTGTACAGGTGTTGGGTGTGCTGCCATCACAGGATGCTGCAACCACTGAAAAATGCGTGGGTTGGACTTCACCGCCGCTTAATAGGCTTGAACACGACGTTGCAGGGAAAAAGAAGAAATTGGCATCATTCCCGTTTAAAGCAGCCACACAATCTGTGCTGCCTCCAGCAGAATCATCACAGATAGCCGTTAAGGAAGGAACAAAAATTATGGGGTATTCTGGCTCAACCAAATCATCATTGTCTAGCGCAATGTTACCGATTGGGGTAGTGGTTAAAGTTACTTCTTTACAATGCAACACATCTCCTGGAGTTGGATTTCCGTCTCCCAACTGATCAACAAATGAAATTACCGCATAATTGCCTTGCGGAACTTCTGTCATCATTGACGGCCCACCATCAGCTCCACTGGCCCAAGAACTCACTGACATAGAACAAGTATCTGGATTGGAGTCATTACACGATGCTGTGCCCATACCTTGAGCATGCATATCCAAAGAATTTTGATTGCCCGCTTCTAAAGCAGATAAAATTTGAGCACAACTTTGATCTTTAATGTAACCATGAAAACCCTCGTTGCCATCAATAGAGTCAACTGTACAGTTTTCACTGGCCGTCTCACTGCAACTCATATCCACCTGCTCCAAAGAAGCCAATGTTGGCCAGGTGATGCTCAGTAAATCTGACTCTTGCAAGCTGATCATTGAAACACTTTGATCAACCTGGACTTCTTTACAGCTGACAACGTCGCCCTCAATAGGAAAGCCAGAAGTATCGCCCATGTGGGCAACAACAGCATACGACCCAGCTAAAATATCTTCTGTGGTCGATCCTCCATCATAGCTCCAGTCGCTGGGAGTGCCTGCTGCACAGCTTTCTGGACTGGTAACATCCTGACATAGCGATGTGGTATCGCCCACAATATGCTTGTCTGCTGTGATCAGTGCATCTTCAACCCCAGTCTGTATGGCTGAGCAACTGGTATTTTTATAAAAAGCATAGGCGACATCAGCACCGTTTTGGGCAACGGTACAGTCTGCATTGGCAGTTTCTGTACAGGTAAAGCTAATGCCTGGAATCTGAACAAATGGCCAATCTACATTTAATGTATCTGTTGAGGCGTCCAGATCAAAATCTTCTTCAACCGTATCTTCTTCCAAAGTCATTTGTGCACATTGAATATAATCCCCTGGCTCCGGCTCTACAATATCTTCATCTTCACTGGTTTTAAACACTACAAGTACAAGGTAATCATCTTTTTCTAACTCTAAAAGATTTCCAAACTCAGCGCCTTCCCAACTCACTCGGTCTTCTAAATGACAAAAGGTATTGGTTCCGTCATCTTCACAATCAATCTCAGAAAGACCTACCGCCACTGGAGATAAGTCAAAGGTTTGTGCTTCTAATGCACTTTCAATGCTGGCGCAGTTTGCAAATGCAGACTGTTGATCTGAACTTTTGCTGAATAAAAATATTTGCGCTTCATTGTCATCAAAATCAGTACGGCAGTAGCTGGCCGGGTTGGTCTCAGAACAATAGGCATTGATATTGGGCAAAAGCGCCGTTTCATCAGGTTTCACCTCGGGTAGCAAGCTTTCTGAACATGCACTTAAAAAAACAATCAGCGCAGACAGCGCCACATAGCCTAGGGATTTCAGATTCATCGTAAATACTCCTTGTTGTTGCTGGTGATTTATTAACTTTATTCAAGAAGTTTACAGCATCTTAAAAAATATGAAAGTTTTTCACCCAGAATAATCAGACACTCAAACCAAGCGAAACAAGATTTAGTTTGCAAAAATAAAAGATAATGATTATCATTATTAAATGATAGATAAAAAACCTTTATCCCTTAAGGCATGCACATGTAATTGTGGCGGTTATATTTTACAGATTGGTATGAATGAGATGCACTTAAAGCAAGAAACCCTCAATATTTTGTTGGATAAACTTAAGCTTGCCCAACAGTATCCCAATTCTAATGAGCCTACGATTAAACGCATTGTGAACATTTCTAGGCCTAACAACACATAGGGTAAACCTTAAGCATTGATAAGCTGGTTTACACTCCATTGCAAACAGAGACTCTGTAGCAAAGAGTCTCCGCAAGTATCTGTTTGTATGAATAAACTTATGAGCCGTTATCAGTTACAGATGGTGTAAATCACAGGTTGATAATTTGTGTTTTGATCATCTGAGAAAGTAAATCGAAAGTACCGTTGTGTACCGTCATCTTGAAGCTCACAAACTTCCAGCTCATAGTCAACGGTTACATGCAGAGTATTGTTATCGGTATAATTTTGTTCATAACTTCCACTTAAGCTTTGACAGTTTTCCTCTCGCCCTTGGTTACAGACACTTAAAGAAATCAACTCAAAACCCTTTATCTCAGCATCATTAAATTCAAAATTATAAGAAGCATTGGATTGACTTTGCTTTTGATTATTCTGTTTATCAGATGATCCAAAAGCAAAAATTGACGGCGCTTTTAATGTTGATAAATTAACCTTGGATTTTGATATATTGGACCAACGGCTTGACCTTCTTTGTGCATAGACATTTGACGTCAACAAAACGGCCATTAAAACTAAAACTATTCTTTTCATTTTTTCCCCTATTCCCTGGTGTTTAAATAATAAAGTTATTTTTAAAATCAATATTAATAACCACTATCAATATTAACTGCTGCTTAAAGTCAAGCATTTTTAATAATGATATCTATTATCATTATTGATTATTTTCTTGACTTATAAATGATAACGAATATCAATAAGACTAACTGGCACGCTAAGCGCAAAATTTTATGGGTTGTTTATTTGGTTTCACATCCTTTCAACTTTAATAGAACGTCACCGCCTTAGCGTGCTTTTAAATTTAAACTGTTTTTAAATATTATTTGAGGAGTATGAGATGGTTCATCAATTGAAGTTTTTAGGTTTTATTTTTTCTTTATGTCTTTTTTCTTCTTCGCTTTTTGCACAAGAAAAAGATCCCACAAGACGGATTTTGGTCAAAGATATCGGAATTCTAGGTTTAGCCTCACATGATATGTTCAGCTGGGATAGAGATGATGAAATCAGCAGAGAAAATGGTCGCTTGGACTTAAGCACTGTTTTTGCCAACGATAAAGAAGGCAAGCTGATTACCAATGATTGGTATGAAGCCGGTTACTGGCAGACAGGAGGCAACAAAAAAAACTCTGAAAATGCTCCTGTATACACCATCACTCAACTTGTCATTGAGCGTTTCAAATCCTATCTTCAAGATGAGGGCCTCAATCCCAATGAAGCCCGAAAAAAAGTGGTTGCTGACTTTCACCAAGCGCTCAAACCCTCTGTTGAGAGAATGCTTGGTATAAGCTATCCAAACATGGCAAAAAGAGGCGCCGTCACCAATCAGGAACAAGCTGCCTATCGTGTATTTCATGACATCTTACCTGCTTACATCAGCTTGGATAACGGCGACAGACTGAAAATTACCGATATAGACTCTGCTGAAACTTTACTCAGTGAATCTGAATTAAGTCGAACAATAAAACATTACGATGGTGAATACGATCCTGAATACAATAAAATCAGAGTCCACACCATTAGACTTTTGGGTTTTGATATTAAAGACATCAACATCAACCTAGAACAACTCGATGGTGAATTTATCAACACCTACGGTGAACACTTCAATCAAAAAGATGCTTTGCAAGAGCTGTGTGACTTTGCCAATGGTCATTGTGAAGTCAACAACCTTTCTTTCATTGGACACATTCATGATATGTTTGAAAAAGCTCAGTGCAAATACAATGTAGATGGCAGTCTAAACCTTTGGATACCTGCAAACATTGAATGCTTATAACCATCATTTCTCTAAACATAAGGTCGTTTTATGTGCTTTTAAAACGACCTTGCAAGCTATAAAAAAAATCTCATGCCTTTGATTGACTGAAAAAGATTAAGTTGTTACATCCAGAAAACTATGCAAACAATTTTTACAACGCTTATGGTTTCTTTGTTTCGTGTATTTCCGCATGCGCCTAATTTCACACCTGTGGGTGCTTTGGCCATCTTAAATGGGAGAACTCAGTCTAAAAAACAAGCTGTTTTATCCATTGTTGTGGCCATGATTGTCAGTGATTTTTTACTGGCACAAATTTATGGCTATACTTTTTTAAGCAGTATTTCGCTCTTTGTTTATCTAGCTTTTATTGCTCAAACATTTTTAGGGCGTGCTTTAAAAAATGTTAAAGGTGGGGTTTTTCTAGCCGCCCTTACAGGTGCACTATCCTTTTTTATTATTACCAACTTTGCAGTTTGGGCCACATCCGGCATGTACAGTAAAAATTTATCCGGCTTGATGGCTTGTTATAAATCTGCGCTGCCTTTTTTCAGAATGACTTTGATCAGTAATTTAGTATGGACCCCGATTTTGGTTTATGGCTATCAATACCTAAACAAAATCCGCTTTGTTGCCACAGTACAAAACTGGGTTAAAAAGTAATTTATCCTTTGTGAACCCAAAAAAAGACAAAAAACAAGAACTCTTAGCAACTTTTTTTGTCGGTGCAATATGTTTTATCTATGTATTGGTTTTTGGCAAGCCTGATAGCAAACACACACAAGGTTCTAACGCTCCCCCTATTGTTTCAAGCACTCCTTATGTTGCCCCTTCTCAATCAACATCTAAAACTGTAGAAAAAACTTTGGTTCAACATGCTGTGTTTGACTCAATGGAGCCTATCAATAAAAGCTCTTCTGGACCTATGCTCAAAAAGCCCACGCCAGCAAAAAACACAAGCTCCCTACCTTTAACCACTGCCTCCTATCAAATGCCACCTTCAACTGAAAAACTATATCAATCTCCAGATGAGCAAAAAAATCCTGTAGCCCTAGAGCGCATTAATAATAAAAGCTTTGAACGCCATAGTTTTTTCTCTGAAGAAGGCGTTTTAAACAACTCTGAAGCTCTTGATAAACAAGCTAACGATGAGACCTTTACAATGGGTTCGCTCATAGCTTCAAATACTCAAAAAGTCTCTCCCCCCAACAGCCGCCAAGCTAAACCCCAACAATCACAATCGGCTGCAATGAAAAAGCTTCATCAGGCCAACACAACGACCTTCAACACAACTCAAAAACGAACACAGCAACAACCGTTCAAAAAACAAGCTTCACAAGAAAGTCAACAAGAACAAGTGTCTATGGCTAACACACAACAAGATAAACCAAAAAGCACTTCCCCAGATAGTACAGCCCCAATCATTAAAGAACGGTCGCCTTACGATTACACCATAAAAATCGATCCCGGTTTATGTCTAGAAGAAAAATATTTTGATGCCTCCGATGCCTTATTACGCATACAAGGTTTACCTGATTACAATGATCTCAACTTTGACCATACAGACAAGCAAATTCAATCCTTGGGTTTTAATGGCACCTTAACTGTAAATTTTTTACCCCATCATAAAGTACTTGATAAACCTGGAATTGATTTTTCAATACACGTACCCACACCTAAAACTTTAGGTAAACGAAGACGGGCTGATATTTATGTTAAGCAAGACACACAAGATATTCACATTGGGCATATTGCCATGGGAACCTATGGCTCTGGAAAAGCTGGCTTTGACTTAGAACTTTTTGGTATTGATTCCATTGATGCAATTATGGTAGTTGACGCTGAACAAGTAAACAAAGACTTATTTAATTATTGCCAAAAGGAAATTATGCCGCTTGCTGGCTTTGGCATTGACAGTATAGAGTTGAATCATTATTTTGAGCAAATAGAAAACGAAACTTAAAAAGAAGAAAGAGACAAAACCATGAACACAAAATCTTTAAGCGCACTGCTTTTCTCTACAGTCTTATTTGCAATAAGCCTTGTGTCGCATGCACAAATATTTACCAGTGCCAGTGAATTTGTTACTGCTCTTAATGAAGCAAAAAGTGATGCTGGTATTCAAGTGGGTATTGTGATTGACCCACACGATTTAGGTGAACTTCACTATGAAATTGTCAGCTTATCAGAAGAAACAGCCAGTGCTTATGATGCAATTGAGAAAGCAAGCATTCAAAAAAGTTACTACCCTGGATATTTACCTCCAGATTTCATGATTTTGGGTCTCAACGGTGTGTCCGCTCAAAAGGTAGCAGGCAAAAGAAGAGATTGGTCTTTTTTCTTTAGAAAAGATAAAAAATGGCTTCTTGCTGATACTGGCATAGGACGTTTCTCAATAAAAGATGGCGCAATCCTTGGATTATCCTTAACGTCTTGGTCTCAACAAGGCTCTAAATATATCCCTGACCTGACTCCGCGTATGCTCAATCCAACTCCTCGGCCTTAGTCAGCGTATTGTGTTTGGATAATAAAATGGTTCGTCGTTTTTACCCATGAACCAACATGTCTTTTAAGGTTTATCAAGACAAATTGACTAAGGCACACTATATTGCTAAAACTCAATTCATGACATCAGCCCTTCATCAACTGAAACAGCTCGCTTTAATTTTCATGCTATCCATAGCTTTCTCCAGCTGTGATCAACTTAAGGATATGTTAGGTAAAAAACCAGTTATGACGGATGCTGAGTCTGTTGACCTCGTTACACCAAAATTTGTTCAACAGTTCAACGAATTAAAAGATCAACCCGGAATCCAAATAGCCTTGGTGATTGATCCAAAAGATCAGGGATCGGCTTTTTTTGAGATTGTTAGTTTTGACCAAAACACGCTTACTGCTTATGATGTTTTAGAAAAAGCCCATATAGAAAAACAATACCATCCAGGCTATAAAAAACCTGAAGTGCTTGTTTTATCGCTAAACGGTGTGACGCGTAAAAAAATTAACGGTCGTGCCCATGATTGGGCTTTCTTTTATTTGGAAAACAAGCAATGGAAGCTTTCTCCCAAAGGCATAGGAAACTATGAACTCAAAGATGGCGACATGATAGGCTTTTCATTTTCTAGCTGGAAAAACATCAACGGCGAATTCAAACCTGAAAAAACTCCTCTTGATCTTTTCAAGCAAAAACCTTAACTTTGTGTCTGTTCGTTGGCGCAGGTAAAGTTTTCTATGCCAAGACTTATTATAAAACTATAAATTTTTTTTGGGTGCCCAGGCACGCCTTTTGCCTATAGCAAAAACTGCTGGGCACTTATTGAACTGAACTATCGTTTATTCACTACTCTCATCATCTGACATTACATCATCAATGGATGAATCGTCCATTGTACTTGCATCATCATAAGCTGAAGTATCCTCCGCAGCAGATGAATCAATAACTTCACTGCTGTCACCATCAGAGCTGTCAGTGTAAACACTATCATCATAAGATGCATCATTGCTGGATGTGGATGTTTCATCTCCATGAATCGATAACTGCTTCACTTCACTGACCAACCATCCTGCTACCCAGCCCTCACTGATTTTATACCAAAGACGTCCAGTAGCATCTTCTTGACGACCTTCAACCATGTAGGTTCCTCTATCATCAATTGACCCCACAACTTTTGTTTTTTCTGTTGCCGTATCTTTAGTGCTGGGTATATTTCTAATATTAACATTACCTGACTTAGCCGTTATCTGCGTCTGAGCAACACTGCTCGACACAAGTAAAACCAAAGCTAAACTTAAAAATCTTTTCATAACAATATCCTTTCTTACGCAGCTCGCGTATTAAGAATATTGTGCCCTATTTTTTTGATTTGTCTTTTTATTTTTTTAAATTTATTGCAACGCAAAAATCATTTTTTGTTGCCAAGAAATCATGAATGTGAATCTAGCGTTTCCACATTTGCATCCAAGAAAACCCAGTAGAATATCTTTTATAAGGTGGCATGATATCTTCTTGTGCCTCCTTTACCTCACTCACTGAAATAAACGATCTTGGATGATATTGCCGAATCAAATCCATGCATTCCTTCAAAAGCTTTTTCACCACAACAATATAAATAATACTTACCTCACCATGATGACCGTTTCCTTTAGAAACCGTATAACCATAGCCTTCCTGTTCTAAAACACTGACCAACTCATCTGAGTTTTTTCGCGTTACCAACCTGAGCATTACCTTGCCCAGGGCAAGTTTTCCTTCAACATATATCCCAACAAATGTACCCGCAGAAAATCCTGCGGCATACGCAAAGGCATTGAGAAAACCACCTAAATTGGCTATCACTTGAGATATGGCAAAAACCCAAATCAGTGTTTGAAAAAACCCCAATGTTGCCGCTGTGTATTTTTCACCTCGAGTAACATAAATCACTCTGACAGTATCCAAGGTCATATCTAAAAGACGCGCAAAAAAGATCAGTACCGGTGTTATGTAATCAATTGTATCTAACTGCTCTAACAACATATCCATAAAAACCACATACTACGATGCTTTGTTTTATCCAAATCTTAATAAACATAAAACCATTAAAAATGGCCATATGCTCGCATGGTATCTAAAACTTTGCTGTATGATGAGTGTTTAAAACGTCCCTTCAAAAGTGAATGCTTCTACGGGTCGACGCTGGTTAGGCTCTTCTTTTTCACGTAAGTTTTCTGGTAAATTTTCTTTATCCCCTTGATAACCTACAGCAATAACCGACATGGCCTGATACTCTTCTTGATCAACATTAAGAACATCATAAATTTCATTGGCTTTAAAGCCTCCCATAGAGTGGCATATCATACCCATAGCCTGTGCTTGCAAAGCCATGGACATCCAAGCAGCGCCCGCATCAAAAGCTGCCCAATCATTTTCCTGCCCAGTAGAACTAAAGTTTTTCCTTGCAAACACTGCAATAAGTACCGGTGCATGATTGGCCCAAACCTGATTGGCATCATTCAAAATAGACTGCATGCGTTTTAAATCGTCTTGCTTTTTGGCATAAACAAACATCCAGGGTTGCTCGTTAAAACAAGAAGGTGCCCAGCGAGCTGCTTCAAATAATGCTTCTAGCTCTGCTATCTCTACATCCTTATGCATGAAAGACCGAGGTGACCAACGATTGATAAACTGTTTTTTTAATTTTCTGCTGTGACTTTTTCTTTGACTCATACTCACCCTTTCGTTGTATTGAAACCTTTGTACGCCATCTAAAAAACTGGCCTAAAAAATTTTATTCAATTGACAAGTTTATAACACATAAGATAACTTTTGGTAAGTATCAGGGTAAAAGTAAGTATGAATTCTTCACAAGACATTTGTCCCATCCGCGCATGTGCAAAAATTATTTCGAGGGCTTGGGCATTAGAGATTATTTACCATCTTAGTCATGGGCCTTTGTTTTATGGAAAACTTAAAACAGCCTTAAATAACATTTCTGATAAAGTGCTGACCACACGTTTAAAAGAATTTGAATCTGAATTTATTGTTAAACGTAAAGTTATTCCCTGCAAACCCCCTAAAGTAGAATACAGCCTGGGACCTGTGGGCAAAGATTTAGTTCCGCTTTTTCAATCCATGACTAAAATTGGTAAAAAGCTGAATAAGAGAAAATAAGCTTTGCATGCATCAAAAGTACCCCTCAGAATTTGAAACGGCTTTACTCAACATGTTTTCACCTGATGTAAGTATGCCGGATAATCATATGCAAGTTGAACATACTGAATATATTGATCGTTACATTGGTCCTGGGGACGCTGCTTTTTATTACAGTTTGCATCTCAAAAAAGCTTGTTCACAGGAAAAATTCATAGCACTCATTAAGCACGAAATTAAATTGGCTCAAAAGAAACAAAGAAAAGCTTTTGAACTTAGGCTTTTCCCACTGCCTCAACTTACCTTTTCACCCGACTTGCTAAAAGACTTAAACTTTGAGCCCCCACGCATTTTAGATTTTTTCTATACCGCAACCGATACAGCGATTGCTACATCCAACAGAATAAACCATAGACGTGTTCAAAATGATCAAGATTTTAAGCTTTTACTTTCATTGCTTGAACACATTTTTGGACCGCCTTCAGAAACCTTAGCTCAATATTTTCAAAACGGTTTAAAACATGAAGTCTTAGACTCTAAAAAACGTGTGGCTGCCTATATTAGTTTCCTTGATGATCAACCAGCCGGTGTAGGTTGGATCAAACTGTACAATAAGATTGGTTTTTTATTTGGTGGCGGTACTTTAATAAAATATAGAAAGCAAGGTGTTTACCGGGCAAATGTATGTGTTAGAAAACAATTTGCTCAACAGCATGGAGCAGACTTTGTTGTCAGTGAGTCTTCTGAGCAAAGTGCGCTGGCTTTAAACACATTAAGCTTTACCCATTTAGGAAAAAGTCATTCCTGGGTTTATCGTTTTGATCATTAGCTTCAAAGGGCTTACAATATAAAAAATATTTTTTAAGCAAGATCTTGCCAATTCATTTTAAGTGCTTAAACTTAGTCCAAACGATATCAATATCATTCACATTTTAAAAAAGGAGATTTTTGTGAAAAAATTAGTTTTAACGTTATTAAGCTTGGCCATGGTGCCTGCAGCATTTGCGGCAAAAAAGGTGAAGACTCTTGCTGTGGATAAAGATGCAAGCACCCTTTCCTGGACTGGAGAAAAAATTACAGGTGATACGCATGTTGGTACCATTTCTATAAGTGAAGGCTCACTTGAAATGAAAAAAAATAAGCTCACTGGCGGTTCATTTGTCATTGATATGTCCAGCATTGTTAATACAGACGTTGAAGATAAAAAATACAATAAAAAATTGGTTGACCATCTTAAATCTGATGACTTTTTTGCCGTAGAAAAGCACCCAACTGCTAAATTTGTGATCACAGATGTTAAGGCAAAAAAAGATGGAAAACACACTATTACAGGTGATTTAACCATCCGAGATAAAACAGAGTCCATTAGCTTTGATGCAGATGTTACACAAGAAAAAGACAGTATCACTGCCAAAGCAGAAGATATTAAGTTCAATAGAGCTAAGTTTGATGTCAAATACAACTCTGGAAGCTTTTTCTCAGTTAAAAAGCTTGGGGACAAGCTCATCAAAGATGAAATTAAATTGGATGTGGTCTTAAAAGCTAAGAAGTAAAACAGCTTTCCATAGATCATCTTTATAAAAGCAGCCTAAATTGTTTGGGCTGCTTTTTATTTTTACGCATGTTTTTATACATAGCCTCATGCCGTTGACTAAGGGAACAATTTAAGCTGAATGTGGTGAAGCCTTGAGCAAAAGTAACCATAAACGATATACTTTTAGAATAGGGTTGTTTAAGAGGATGCAATCCATAGGCTAAGCCCTGTTCCATTAATAACCTTGCGTCCTCACAATGAACAAGTTCAGAAAAACAAGCATTCGCATTCTCCCTAAACTTTAAACGGAGCTTGATTTATTTTTTACCGTTAATATTCAACTATTAAGAATGCTTAGCGAACAATACTGATAATGCTGTTTGCTTCTGGAAAGGCTTGACTTAGACCATTGAGCACCAACTGTACAGCAATAGCAGCAATCAACAGGCCCATCACTCGATTCACTACTCTAATTCCAGAAGGTTTAATTTTTTTCAGTAAAATATGCGAATAGCGTAAAACCAAATATGTAAATAAACTGACAAATGCTATTGAAAAATATACTGACCCGGCTTCAAAGGCACTGTAAGCTTTCGATTTCATCACCACCACCATGGTAATGGCGGCCGGCCCAGCCAAAAGAGGCATGGCCAATGGAATAATGGAAATATCCTCTTCTTCCAAAGCATCCGCTTGTTCTTCAGGCAAAGTTTTGGCTCTAACGTGTTTACCTTTAAGCATATCTAGCGCAACGCCAAATACAAAAACACCGCCAGCAATTTGAAATGCATTGAGTGTAATTCCCACCAGCTTAAAAACCAGTTCACCACAGATTGAAAACAGCAATAAAATAACAAAAACACTCAAACTGGCTTTTTTGGCCATTAACTTTTGAGTTAACCTCGAGGAAGATACATGTGGATGCGAAACAAAAAACATCGATGCTCCCAATGGATTAACCGCGGACAACAAACTGGATATCGTAATGATAACAAAATTAAATGTCGACATTGCGCTTTGATCAAATGTAAAAGCAGAACTTAGTAATACAAATCCTTCATTCATTTCAAGTGATATCTAGCACGCATATATTAAGATTTAATAAATTTTTTATATTTTTCCCCTTAGTTACTGCAATAATATTCATGAAAATAATCATGCTCAAACCCTTTAAAACCAAATATTCCTTTACCCTATGAGCAACACAATGTTACTTTGATTAACTCTTTATGAAACGCAAAGATTTAACTCAAGGCCCTGTTTCTGGTCATATCATTAAGCTTGCCCTACCCATGATGGTAGGCGTCTTCTCAATTATGGTGTTTAATTTAATTGACACTTATTTTATTGGTCGCCTAGGGACGGATGCTTTAGCTGCCATCAGTTTTACCTTTCCTGTGGTGATGTTGGTGGGCAGCATTTCTTTTGGCATGACCATGGCCATGACCAGTATGATTTCTCGCTTGATGGGTGAGCAAAAAAGTCAAAAAATAAAGCAAACCGTTTCAGATTGTTTATGTTTTGCGCTGCTGATTGTCATGTTTATTTCTCTTCTAGGTCAACTCAGCTTGGATTGGGTTTTTGAAAGTTTGGGAGCCAAAGATCATTTAATGCCACTGATTCGTGATTACATGCAGATCTGGTATTACAGCATTATTTTCTTACTCATTCCCATGATGGGCAATGGTGCAATCCGCGGCTTGGGAGATACTTTGTTCCCAGCCATTGTGATGTTAGTTGCGGCCTTGGTCAATGCTATTTTTGATCCCATTTTAATTTTTGGTCATTTTGGCTTTCCAGCTTATGGCATCAAAGGTGCCGCTTATGCCACCATCATTTCTAGAATTTTTACGCTCATTGCCGGGCTTATAGTTTTGCATTACCGAGAAAAATTGTTGGTGAGACCGTTTAAAAATATGCAAGAAAGTCTGGGCCATGTCCATGACTTGATTCGTTTAGGGATTCCTGCTGCTTTAAACAATATGATTGGCCCAATATCCATTGCCATCATTACTAAAATGATTGCCCAATATGGTCCTGAAGCCATTGCCGGTTTTGGTGTGGCTTCAAAAGTAGAGTCCTTTGTTACCATTCCATTGATGGGTATTGCTGCTGGTCTTGGTCCTTATGCGGGACAAAACTACGGCGCGCATCTTATTAATCGTCTAAAACAAGGCATTACTTTTGCCAATAAAAGCTCAACTGTAACTCTTCTACTCATGGGATCCATCTGCGTTATTTTTGCCAAAAACATCAGCCAGTTTTTTAGCAACAATGCTGCCGTTATTGATAGCGCTTCAACATACATGCAATGGGTTGCTTTGAGTTATATTTTCTTGAGTTTTCTGGCCAACACCAACTCTTCTTTGATTTCCATGGGAAAACCAAAGCTTGCCTTGTGGATCACCATTTTAAGAACCCTGATTTTTTATATTCCCTTGGCTTATGTTTTAAGCTCTATCTTTGAGCTCAATGGCATTTATTATGCGGCAAGCTTGGCCAATATTTTTTCTGGCTTGGCTGCGCTTTATTATATCCATACAAACTTGCAAGGCACCACAAGTACAAAAACAAATAGATGATTTCTTTATAGTATAGTCCTGATTAAAAAATATGACTTAATTCATTAAGCTTACAACGGTATCTTTTAAGCTTGTTAAGCCCGCTTTTTGGCCTATGCTTA
Source organism: bacterium (assembly GCA_022763185.1). Taxonomy (NCBI): domain Bacteria; species bacterium. Next base: position 212,504 of record JALEGL010000005.1, read on the forward strand.
AACTTTCTTCTTTGCTTTTACCATCCAACCAATATGCTTTGAGCGCATACATAGCACCAACACGGTTAGAACTACCGCAGTGAACCAAGGTTTTTTCTGATCCAATACTGTCTAAAATATCCGAAAAGGCTTTGACTTTGTCTTTTGATAAATCACCGGCATTGGCAATACTAAGGTGATGGTAGGCAATACCCGTATCAGCAAACCAATTTTTTTCTTCTAGCGGGGATGGCATTTCATCCTGACCTCTTAAATTAATCACATGAGAAAAGCCTTCTTGTTTTAAGATGGGTACGTCCTGGGGAGAGATTTGGCCAGAACATAGTTGAGAAGACTCTGTATTGAAAACATATGGTGTTGTTAATTGCATGGGGACAGTTTAATCATTTTTGGCAAAAATGTGAATTGTTTTCACTCCTTCATCCAATAAAACAAAGTTGATGCCTGAACACTGGTACTGTGTTTGTCTGATTAGACAATCTTTTATACCCTCAAGCTTTTGCTTACTTGAACCAATAGCTATGCCTTCTCGTGTTTTATAATCTTCATTGTTCACTTCAATCAAAACCAATTTTTTTTGGTCAAAATAAAAGCCCAAACCTTGAGCATAGCTTTCATAATAAAGATTGTTCTGTTGATTGATAGGGTTCAGTTTATTTTTTCCTGCTCCCAAGGGCAATTCGGTTTTTACATCTTCTAGCGTCATATGCAAAAAAAACTTCCCTGCTTGTCTGCCTGGATCAAGTAAAAAATCATCTTGCACACTCACCAAAGCTTGGCCCTTGCCTTGAAAAGAAAAAATACCGTCGACTTCTGGCCCTGATTCATACACACCACGCACAGGGGGTTCACAATAATCTTGGGCATGGGCAGAAAAAAACCCACAGACGCCTGCTATAAGCACTACCAATGTTTTGACATTCAACATAACGCTCAAAATAGTATATCTTATTTATCTAAAATCTTCCACCAAGCAAACTGGTGAATCATGCCAATCTTTGGTATCACTCATAGGGACACATATGAGCAACACTTCAACACGCATTGTTATGAGCAGTTTTCCTTCTTTGGCTGTTGCCAAAAAAGTTGCGCGTATTGTTGTGCAAGAAAAACTTTGTGCTTGCATACAAATTCAAAGCCCAATGACCTCCGTCTATACTTGGAAAGGTACGCTTGAAGAAAGCCGGGAGTTCATGGTTTACTTTAAAACTTTATCGCATTTAGAAAAAAAGCTATATCAACGGATAAAAGATCATCATCCCTACGATTGCCCTGAAATTATAAGCATAGCAGCCAGCAATGTGGATGAAAACTATCAACAATGGATGAAAAACACATGCCTGAAATGAAAAAAAATTTAAACATTGGCCTTATCACCGGTGGAGGCGACTGCCCAGGGCTTAACAATGCCATTATGGGTCTGGTCAAAGCCAGCGAAAGCCATGGACATCGAGTAACTGGATTTTATCGTTCATGGAATGGCTTGATTGAAAATCAATATCTTAAATTAAACTCAGATGCTGTCGACGGTATTGGTCACATGGGAGGCACCATTTTAAAAAGTGCCAAAAGCTTTCCTTTAAACTCCCAAGAAAAATTGGATGCCATTGCCAACACAATTAAAGAACATGCTTTAGATGTCTTGGTTATTATTGGTGGCGACAGCACCTTGTATGTAGCCAAACAAATTCATGAAAAACTCAATATCCCTATCATGGGCATCCCCAAAACCATTGACAATGATATCCCTCACAATGATTACAGCATTGGTTTTATGACCGCTGTAGAAACCGTTTGTCAGAGCATTGAGCAAGTTAAAACCAGTGCTAAAAGTCATAGTCGCGCTATGGTTGTAGAAATCATGGGCAGGCATACCGGCCATTTAACCGCTTATGCTGGCTTGGCCTCGGGCTGTGACATTATTCTGGTTCCTGAACACCCTATGCGCCTGGATAAACTTAAAAAAGACATTGAACGCCGCTTTAACAGCTCAAAAAAATATTTGCTCATTGCCGTTGCTGAAGGCGCCATTCTTCTCGATGAAAAAGATAAGCCGATACAACTCTTTGAACACGATGAAAGCTTTAAAGGCATGAGTGAAAAAGGCAGCATACGCTACGGGGGTATTGCTGAATATATAAGCGATTGGATCAACAGCTTTGTTGATTGGGATGCACGACACTTGGTTTTGGGGCATGTTCAGCGTGGCGGAAGTCCAAATGCCATGGATAGAATCTTGGCGTTTTCATTGGGCGCAAAAACAGCTGAACTAATAGGTCAACAAAAATTCAACCAAATCTTGGGCTATATGAATGGTCATATTACTCATACCCCTTTTGATGAAGTCTTTGCCAACAACAAAGAACAGCAAAAACCCTTGCCTGAAAGTTTTTACAGACTGTGCAACCTTAACACTTTTTAAGGCTCTAACTTTTTAAGGCTCTAACTTATTAAGAATTACTTTTAAAACTTAACAAAAAAATTGTTTAATATCTTCAACTAATTTTTTTGGTTCTTCTAATTGGACCATATGGCCACAGTTTGGGTAAATTTTCAACCGTGCTTTTGGAATCTCTTGATTTAAAATTTCACTATGCCTTAATGGCGTTAATCTATCTTCTTCTCCAACAAGAACTAAAGTTTCTACATCAATCTTTTTTAAATTTTCTTTACCGATTTTATATGTATTTAAAGCATTGACTTGATGTTTTAAACCAATACTGCTTTGTGGATACTCTTTATTGATCATTCTATTTTTTTCATGTTCTAATAGAACTTGATCAGACAAAACTTTACTGCCAAATAGCCAAGGCAACACTGTTTCAAGAATTAAGTTTGAATTTATATTATTTTCTTGAAGCTTAAAAATTGAATCAATATGAAACTTGGAAACATCTGAGATTTGGTCATATGACGATAATAAAATAGCTTTTACAATTTTTTCTGGATAATTTAGACAAATCTCTTGTGCAATCGCTGCCCCCATAGAATGTCCAAGAAAATAAGTCTTTTTGATCTCTAAAACATCCATCAACGCCAATGTGTCTCTGGCCAACATCTTAACTGAATAAGGTTCATCAGGTGTTTCTGATTGGCCTGTACCACGGTTATCAAAAATCAAAACACGAAAACTCTGCTTTAAATCATCAACAACTTCTTGCCAAATTCCATGATCCGCACTTAAGCCGGCATTTAAAACCAAATATGATTCACCCTGACCATGCAGCTCATAATACATATTGATTCCAGTTTTAAGCTTAATCTTTGGCATCAACCCTTTTTTATCAAACGAGAATACAATAACCAGAAAAAAATATCTTTTGAGATACATCAACTAAAAGTACTAAAATGTAGCCGGTGCCTTTTATACGCATTAAAAAACAATTGTTGGATTTTCTTGTGCGTATATTTTTATATTAATGATGTTTTTCAATAGACTCTATATGGACTATTCCATCTTTATGCTTCCAATGAATCCGCCAAGCTTTTTTCTCCAGTGGAGAATAGTGTAATTTTTCTTTATTCACATATTCTTTATATCCGTAGGTAGCAATGTATTTTTCTATGCCGTTTTCTTTTATAAAATTAACAAAGTTTTCATAATACAACTTTTTTACAGAATTGGGCAGCTTTGCAAACTTTTTTTCAAAGCCATCCATAAAGACAAACGCATACTCTGGCAATTCATTTTCTTGATCTGCTATTATTTCATCTGTGTTTTCTGTTTCTGCTCCCGTTTCTATTTTTTTCACTTTTTTTAAACTTGATTTGATCTCTTGTGCAATAGACATATTTTCAGACCCGACCAAATCCAAACATCGAATCAATATACCTTGCGCCTTATGAGCGTCTTCGTCCTTCATGGCCTTTAAAAAACCGGGCTTTAACTCTTTGTTTTCTGCTACAAATTTTCTAGCAAAAAATTCTTGCTCTTGATCAAGCCCAGAAAAGACAGTCTGATAAACATAATAATAACGGGCATGATCCAACATGGGTAAATAATTTTTATCGGTCAACATTAACCTATTATTTTGATTGTTGGCAGCCGTTAACTTTTTATTAACTGCATCAAAGTTACTTTGAATTATACTTGTCAAACGTTTTTCAATAAAGAGGATCAAACGCTGATATGCCTTTTCTTTTTTATTTTTTTTGCCCCAATGGTACAGAAGAATAGAAATGGCTTTTTGTTCTTCAGAAGACTTTATGGCTTGAGCAAATTTTTCAAAAACTGTGCTTTGAGAGACTATATCAACCTGCGGTTGAGTGGCCGAAAGCGTAACTCTTGGCTCAAATGCGTCAAAAACAAAATCAAAAAACAAATCTTCGTTAAAAGATGACAAGCTTTGAAAGATATGGTGCTCGCTTAAGTTTTCAATTTGATCTTCAAGAGAATCATCATACTTTTCCATTTCGTCTTTTACTATAATTTGCAGCATATAGTCTAAAGCAAGATTTTGATTTGCTTTTTTTTGACTTAACTTAGGTTTGTAGTTGTAAATTTCTTGGTAAATCTTTAACTGTATATCTTTTATTGAATCTTGCTCTAAACTGACTTCAAGATCTTGATAGGGCATATGATTGTTCATGTTATGATTCAATGCTTGAGCATAAATCCTAAAAATAAGATCAATTTTTTCTGAGCTTAGGCTCGGAAAAACCGTTTTAATTTTTTTGTAATCCTCAATTAGTTTTTTGAGCCCCGCTGGATCAACTTTAAATATTTTATTTTCTGGTCTGCTTTTGTATCTCTTAGGATCAAAAACAGCTTCTAAGCGAGGAAAAAAGTTTTTTAAAAATCTTGAATTTTTATAATAACTTTTATTCGTGTGTTCTTTTAAGTCATTATATGTCACGTAGAGTATTTCATGATAAGCTCTTTGCTCAACTCTCTTAAAAAATTGATATACTTTACCGGCTCGTTTCTCGCCATAAACATGCTTGATAAACTCAAAAAAGAAGTTTGCAATTGTACCGCTCTTACTTTCAACAAGTAAAAGGTTTCGCGTATACTGAATAAGTCCAGATTTTTCTAAATTGTCTACTACCTCTTCTTTATATTTATTCCCCGTCAAGCTTGTATCTACTAAAATTTCACCTCTCGCATCAAGAAGCCTTTGTAAAGTTTCACACATTTGTTGACTAGGTTTTTCTTTTACACTGATTCTGCAAAGCTCCAAAAGCCTGTTGGCCAATATCATGCATTGAGAAGGTATGTTGCCCAATAAAATTGCCTGCCTGCAAGCCCACGAATCCCAAACTTTGATTTCATTGTCATCCAGGTATTCCTGAATCAAAACCATATTTTCTTCATCATCATCTGAATTTTTTTCATCCGTTTCAGCATCATCGCGGTGACCAATGGTTTCTAACTGCTCAACATCCGTTAAACCATAAACATCTTGCGCTCCAGGCTGTATTGTTGTTTCAAATGGACTTATGGTCCATTGGGCTTCATGTTCAATCCATTGTTTGGCCGCGGCGACTGTCATCAGGTTGTGCTTTTGTGGTCGGGATCGAACATAAACGTTTTGATCTGAATTATTGATAAGGTATAATTTATCCCCTTCAATACGAATATCCTGCCCCCAATAACGCTCTTTGCTTCTGTTGTTGTAATGATCCATTGCGTGAATAAAATCTTTAGTTTTTTGGCTCATGTTTCTAGAGAAGACTTCTTCACTCATACCCATTTCATTCGGTTTTGCGCCAGGCAAAATTTGTATGGCAAACAAATAAGTCCTAGGAGCATCTTGATCCGTATAGTCTGTCCCTGGGCTAGCCCCAGTGTATGTTTTTTGCCACAACTCAAGTCTGGGTATGACAACATTGTTAACCCCTAATTTATTTTCTTGTTGACGAAACCTTTCATAAGCTCTCCACTCCTCAATTGCTCCTCCTTTTGGCAAATGGATGATATAATTTTGTCCAAAATCCTTTGCATACAATAAGGTTGCGTGTTGAGGACTGCTCATCATTGTTTTTTCACTGATGCCTATATCTTTTAAATCAAAGTTTATATCAAATTGACTGATCTGATTGGATTGAGCTAGACTGAGATTCTGCTCTTGACTGTTGTTAAATGGTACCGGTACAATACTGTGATTTCCATCCTTGGTGCTTGTTTTTGTGTTTTTAACAATGTCACCCTTTGAAGTAACCTCATAGTTTGAAAGCTCTTGTTTAACTGAAGCTTGTGTTTTTTGTGCAACTCCAGTGTCAGTCGGTTTTGCACTACTTGGCTTTATGGCTTCTGATTGCGTGGGACTGGGATTAAGATCATGGTCTTTAGGCCCTTGATCGGAGGCATCCTTTGCCTCTTGTGATCTAAATATTTTTTGATTAATGCTCTTAAGCAACTCTATTATTTTTAATAGCTCACGGGCTATAATTGCAAACTTATCATTATTTTTTGCTGCTTTTGTCAGCATTCGTATAAGGCTTTTCCCTGCAATTTGGCCGGCTACACCCGATAACACAGATATTAAAACGTCTTTACAGAGGGCTCCCAACACTTTTCCAGCTTCATAATACTGGCCCTGATAAAGCTTTTTGCCAAAGTGTACAAGTTCTGTTCCAACCGTGTAAACGGCATAACTTGTAAGCAGCGTCCAAGCAACCGGTCCCAAACCGTTAAACACTCCAATTATAACTCCAATTGATGCGCTGATCGCAGCATTTAAAGCATCATCTTTTACGTCAAAATCAAATGCTCCATCCGAAAGACCTGCCATAAAACTATTGTTTTCTTCTTGGTTGAGCTGATGGTGACCTGATTGCGCATATGCACTGGGAAGGACCGCATTGAAAAGAGATCCAGATTCAAATGAACGGGCTTGGCTCCAGCGCAATGTTTCCCCACCTCTTATTTCTAAGTAACATGCACCCGGATATTTACATTCTGCATCATTTATTCTGATAAACTTTATATAGATATTGCTATATGCTTCATCAACTTCAAACCCTTCTTGAGCAATCAGTGTTTGAATTTTTTTGGAAAGTTCATTCAAGCCATAAATAGCGGCTCCAAACTGAAGAGGTTTTTTATCATGCTGATCCACCCTCCCAATAAATTGGGCTTTTAGAATACCTTGTTCAATGCTGACTTCTGTTTGGATATGCTTTTGAGCATACTCAACGAGCTCTTGCATATGGATTGTGTTTTCTTGAGTATACGCTTTTGACTTGACGTTGCTGGGTGATTGCGCCGCAAGAGACGACACCATACTTTGACTGAGTAAAATTAAAATTAAGCTGTAGTGAATACTAAAGCGTTTTAAAGATTGAACCATTTTTTCCCCTGCTGTGTTTTTTAGCCCCGCATAAAAATAAATAATTTTTATGATTATATAAAAATTATTTGCGGCCAATATAAAACGTTTTTAGTTTTTTTGCAACACGTTATTTAGAAACAAAAGGAATTTACCCTCAGCAGTTTTTCCCCATTCCATTCAAGATATTTTTTGCACCTTAGAATACATGGTGCTGGAAAAAATTGAATACCGCAAGCAGTCTAAAAAACTTTCTTCATGGCTTTATGGCAGAATAAAAAACCTTTGCCTCAGCAAAGCATCCTTAGTATTTTAAAACCTGTTTATTAATGTTTTAGCCTATTGATACGCAGCTCTTAGAAAAAACACCCTAGCCTTTAGGCTTTCTTTAGGTCTATTCTTGGAAATAATGGCTCAGCTTTTTCTATATTTACTGAACCATCAAGCACCTTAAAATACTCAGCTTGATCAATGTTAGTATTTTTCACACCCAGCCTACAAAAAAGATCTTGCATTTTCTTTGGCATCACCGGCTGCAGCAAAACGGCACTGACTCTTATCGATTCAATACAAAAGGCCAAAACATGACCTGCTTTTGCAATATCTTCTTTGGCCATTTTCCATGGGGCTTTTTCATCCACATATTGATTGACCTGCGTCAACACATCAAAGATTTTTCCTACTGCCTGATCTGGCGCCATATGATCTATGTGGTTTTTGACCTCGGCTTTCAGTGACAAAACTTTGTTTTTTAAACGCTCTTCTTCTTGACTCAACTCTTGCATGGCTGGCATCTTGCCCGCAAAATACTTGCCCACCAAATTACTGACTCTATTAAGTAAGTTGCCCAAGTTGTTGGCCAAGTCTGTATTGATCCTGCTCACAACCAAGTCTTGAGAAAACTGCGCATCGTTGCCCAAGCGAATATCCCGGATCAAAAAGTAGCGTAAAGCATCCACACCCACCAAATTTTTCATGTCCAAAGGTTTGATCACCGCGCCTTTGGATTTACTCATTTTTTCATCGTTGTTTGTTAACCACCAGCCATGGGCAAATATGGTTTTGGGCAAGTCAACGCCAAGCGCCATCAACATGGTAGGCCAATACACGGCATGGGTCATAAGAATATCTTTACCAATCAAATGAATGGCGCCATTAGGTCTTTTCCACCATTGTTCAAATGTGTGTAGTTGTTCTTTTTGTTTGAGTCCAACAGCTGCCGCATAATTGATCAAGGCATCAAACCAAACATAGGTGACATAATTTGAATCAAAAGGTAATTCTATGCCCCAGCTTAAACGCTCTTTGGGACGGCTGATGCACAAATCATTCAAAGGTTTTTTTAAAAAACCTAAAACCTCGTTCTTTTTACTTTTTGGCAAAATAAAATCGTCGTGGCTTTCAATGTATTGAATCAATTTGTCTTGATAGGCAGACATTTTAAAGAAGTAATTTTGTTCGGTAATTTTCTCTACCTCATTGCCTTGTGGACTTTTACCATCGATCAAGTCTTTTTCTGTGTAAAACACTTCTTCGCTTTGCGCGTACCAGCCTTCGTATTCTTTGGCATAAATTTCATCTTTATCAAACAGTTCCTGTAAACAGTGTTGCACAACTTTTTTATGCTCTTTGTCTGTGGTGCGATAAAACACATCGTATTTTATGTTTAACTCTTTCCAGATTTGCACAAAGTTTTGCGCCATTTCATCGCAGTGTGCTTGTGGATCTTTGTCCCTGGCCAAGGCTGCTTTTTGCACTTTTTGACCATGCTCATCCGTTCCGGTTAAAAGAAGGGTTTCATCACCAAACAAGCGGTGATAACGGGTCATGATATCCGCGACCACCGTGGTATAGGCATGGCCTATATGAGGGGTGTCGTTGACATAATACAAAGGAGTGGTCATGTAAAAACGCTTCATCCGCTCTTACTACACCAAGCGAATCAGCAAATGCAAATTCTCCTTGCAATATGAAACAAATACAGGCATCACAATGTTGTGCAATCGCCTCCACCCATACGCATCCTTTTTGGTGACAATCGTTTTTTACAAAATCTAGAATACCAAAAAGCCAAAGACAGCATGGAGCAAGCCGGGGAGTTCAATGAAGTCAATTTCAATGCTGAACAAGACGGTTGGAAAAGCATTTTTGATCAAGCCAACACCTTTGCTTTAATGGCGCCCAAACAATTGTTTAAAGTTTATTTAAATAAAGACTTTAAAGAAGAAGACACCAAAACCTGGGAAGCCTATTTAAAGTCGCCTTCAGATTTTACTCAGATCATTGTTTTTGCTCCCAAGCTGGACAAACGCAAAAAACTGACCAAACTTTTGCAAAAGCACAAACTGTTGCAAGAATGCCCGCAGCCCTCTCTTCATGAAATGGGTTCTTGGCTAAAACGCTTTAGCCAAGAAAAAAACCTAAGCTTTGACCCTCAAGCCAGCACCCTTTTATTGGACTACCTTGGCGCTGACCTTGCCAAACTGTTTAACAGTCTGGAAAAACTTGCCTTGTATAAACATCCTCAAACACAGGTTAGCCTTGAAGACATTCATCAAGTTATTTTACAGTCCAGTGGTCAAGATATTTTTACTTTGATTGACTTTGTTTTTGAACAGAAGAAAAAACAAGCTTTGGAAACCTTAAAATTTATTTTACAAGGCGGTGACCACCCTTTGGTTGTTTTAAGCTTGTTGATTCGGCATACGCGTATTCTTATGCTGTGCAAAACTCTTCAAGCTAGCCCTCCTGCCAGCATTGCTAAAAAGGCCGGCATACCGCCTTTTACGGTGAAAAAATATGTACAGCAATCCAAACACTTGTCCGGTCAAAAATTGTATCAGGTGTTTACACAGCTCAATCACCTGGACACGCAGTTTAAGTCCAGCCCCGTTCCTGCCCGATGGCAGCTAGAACAATTTATCATTGCTCTCTAGTTGAACAATTCAAAACACACTAAGCCAAGTATTGTAAAACTGCTTGCTGTAGCCATAAAAAAAGCCCGCATGTGCGGGCTTTTAATAAAATTTATGATTTGTTTAATAATTAAAATGTTGCTTTGATTTCTGCACCTGCTGAAAAGTTCCAAAAAGTCCCTCCGTCAGCAACGTTATTATAAATCACCCTAGCTGTTGGTCCTGCAACCAAGAAATCATTAATAGGAAATTCATACCCCCCAGCAAAACCTAAAGCCAAACCTAAATCACTTTCTGCTGAAACGCTGGTTCCTAAAATTTCAGTGTCTACTTTAAGCTTAGACAAACCAATGGAAGGTCTAATGTAGGCATTGTCTTGTAAATAATATTGACCACCCAACATAAAACCATTGTTCTTGGTATCAACATCATTTTTGGAGTACGCAGTGGTAAATAAGTCAATCATTCCAATCCACTCATCTGTTAACTGGTAACCTACTCTTAAGCTTACACCAACACCTGTATCAGATTCTGTTTCACCACCATCAGCTGCAACACCAACACCAAAATTTAAATCTGCTGCTACGTGAAAGCCATTGTTTTCTTGTGCTTTTGCCGTGAAGCTAAGCAAACTTATCCCTAGAAGAATTGTTAAAAAGAATTTATTTTTCATCATAGATAGCAATCTATTTTATTTTTTATACTAGCGCAAAAAAAAAGTGTTTTTACTTACTTTATCGTTATCAATATAAAAAAGGCTCTTTACAAATCCTATAAAAAACAGAAGCACTTCTACCTAATCTTAGTGACATTTTTGCGCACTTAGGCAGAATTAAAGCTACCCCTTGACTGGAATCTCTGTGCGCTTACCTTATAACTATCTGTAATTTAAGCACTTTAAAAAAGTCGTTTTTGGCTTTTAATTTGCAACATATTACACATAGTACTTTAAGAAAGGGGCTGTTTTATGAATCACATCATCAAACAAAAACAAGACAAAGAACGTTCTAAAGAACAGTTTGAACCCATTCCTCTCTATGTCCCACAATTTGATATGCCCGCCTTTGAACCACGTGAAGAAGATGAACTCAAAGATAAAAATGACAACACGTCTGAACGCGGCGTTTGGATTACTGAAATATAACAAAAAAACCAACTCAAGCCTTTGATATGATGAAAATTATTGACGCGTCTAGGCTTGCGCACTATAACACTAAGCATGGTTAAAAAATTTGTTTTAGCATTTTGCTTAATGCTGGTTTTTTTTATTTCATCTGCGCAAGCTGAAATGACAGCCGCTCCAGGGGACTACTCTCTGCGTATTAAAATGGGCCCTGCCTTTAACGTACAAAACTGGGAAGATCAAATGCGCGTTGGCGGTGAATTTGACTACGAACTGGGCTACAGCATGGGCGTTAATTTTTTAACCTTGTTTGGTATCGGGGATAACTTTCGTTTTCAAATGATTCCAAGTCTTCGTTATGACTATCTCTATATTGGACCCGCTTCTTTTCATGGCCTACTGGGTCTTGGGTATGGGCGCCTGGAAAAAGACAACACTTTGGACATGCGCTTGGGTACAGGCGTAATTTTACCGCTGGGAGATCACTATGAAGTGACCAGCGATCTCAACTTTTTTACCAGCCTTGCTGGTGCCAATGGCACCCCCATCACCATGGAGTGGCTTTTGGGCTTTGGATTTAAGTTTTAATCACCGTTTTTATTTACTTACATAGACAAACTCACCGTTGTCTATATTTACATTAAATAAAGCCTTAAGGCTGTTCCAACCAATAAACATGGCCCTTTGACCTACTGGATCAATAACAATATCCGATAAAATTAGATTCACCGGTCCAAAACTGTCATTGACATCAACAATATCTGTACGATCACCGCTCACAAGGTCTACAGACATAATTAAGGCATTGTTGGCGTTGAGTGTTATAATTTTCCTATTACGCTCATCCAAAGCAATGGCTTCTGTTACAGACAGTGAACTGCCTGTACCAACACTGTTACTTGAAACAACCACTCTATCGCCTGTTCCTGGATCAACTTCATATATCGCTGCCAAAAAAGAATCCACAACGTAAATTTTAGCAATGTTTGGGCTATATACTATATCTGTCATTTGAGAAAAATCATCGCCTGCACCTATTGAAGCATCTGCAACAATCGTGCGATTACCTGTGTTTACATCAATGGCCAACACAGCATGCAAGATACGATCAACCATATATATAATGTGATCCTCATCGTAAGCAATCCCAAAAGGCAAGGCTATATTAGGACCTGTACCGGTCATTCCATCAGAAATAATCGTTCTATTTCCGTTAGTAAGATCAACCATAAACAAAGCATCTATACTATTATCGCAAACATAGGCACGCTGGTTCAATAAATCTAAAGCCAAATCATTTGGGCTTGTAAAGTTTGGCCCGGAACCAACACTGTCACTTGAAACAATTGTTCTATTTCCGCTATTTAAATCAATACGAAATAAAGTATGCGCCAAACGATCTAAAACATAGGCCGTGTTGTTGACCCAATCCAGCTCAATAGCCTCAATAAAATCCAAGTTTTGTCCAGTGCCCACATTACCCTGAGAAATCACATCACGATCACCCGTGCTAAGACCAACTGAGAAAATATTGTTATTGTCACGGTCAACCACCCAAAATTCATTAGCGTTGTTAGGGTTGAGCAGAACGTCTGAAGGTGAAGTAAAATCTACCCCCAACCCTGTTGAAGCATTGGAAACAATGGCTCGGTTACCGGTTAAAATATCCACAGCAATCAATGCCGCCTGCGCTGTATCTGCAACCAAGAGCTGATTGTTGGATATATCTAAAGCCAAACCACTACCCCCCATGAAATTAGGACCAACTCCCGTTACAGTATCGGATAAAATGCTCCGATTACCATTGCTCAAATCAACTGTAAACACAGCATTAAGCACAGCATCAAAAACATAGGCGGTATTTTGAGCGCTATCAAGCACAATATCAGTTGGGTTAGAAAAATTGGTTCCTGTTCCAACACTGCTGCTTGACAAAACACTGCGGTTTCCTGTTGTTGCATCTATGGCAAAGATGGCATCGTTAAAGCTATCCAACAACAAAATCCTGTTCAAACTGGCATCAAATGTTATTCCAGCTGGGAATAAAAAATTGGTTCCTGTTCCAACAGAGCTGCTCGATAAAACACTCCGATTGCCCGTGTTTGTATCTATTGAATAGAGTGTATTATTAAGACGGTCGCTGACAAACAAGGTGTCGTTTAAAAAATCTGCCGCTATGCCAATTGGAAATGTAAAGTTGTCACCGCTGCCAGAATCAAATGCAGACACAATGTCTCTATGCCCATTGCTGGTATTGACGCGAACAATTGCTCGCAGTCTTCCATCTACGACGTAAAGTATATTTTGATTGCTATCAAACACCATGTTTTGAGCGAATAAAAATACTTCAGAGCGGACTATACTAACAAAGTCTTGCTCGTTGTATTGCGTTCCGTCTTGTAACTCAACATTAGCATCAAAGTCATTACTTCCCAGGTTCAGTGGAAGAGAAACTTCCCACAGCTCATAATTTGCCGACAATGACTGAACTGCAACTCCGCCAAGCGTAAACTCTGAAACAATTCCGTCGCTATCTAAACTCCCTCTAACCACAAGTGATGCTTCTGAAGTAACCGCGTTGCTGTTAGGGTACTGAACTGTTAAATTAACTGGCGTTTGCGGATTGAATTGATCCAAAACAACTTGAAAGCCTGAACATGATACAAGGCCCAACAAACAAACATTGATGAGCAGCATAATAAAATATTTTTGAAAAGCCATAAAGTTCCTTATGCGTTGATAAAAATGTTAATACCTAAGTCTAAAATTTATCACAGCCGTCTCTTTATCCACAAGATTTATTCACAATCAGTGTCTAATTTGTTTTTTCATCCCCGTGTCCTCGGCTGCTTTGGGCAGCCTCGCTTATCCTGCTTGCATCTTCTCGGCTTCTTCCCGCTTCGCTCCCTTTTACAAGGGGTCTCACGACCCCTTCAAAAACAAAAACGTCGTTTTGTTTTTTCATCCCCGTGGGCTCGCCTGCATAAAGCAGACTCGCTTATCCAGCTTGCATCTTCTCGGCTTTTTTACGGGCTTCTCGGCGGGCTTTGCCTAATAAAAAGTTTCTTTGCTCTTCTTCTGTTTCTGGTGCCAAGGCTGGGACTTCAATGGGTTTATGGTTGGCATCAATGGCAACAAAAGTCAAAAAGGCGTCTGTGGTGAGTTGGCGTTTGCCCGTTCTTGGGTTTTCTGCCAAGACTTCCACGCTCACTTCTAAAGATGTTCTGCCGGTAAACGTAACTTTGCTTTTTAAGACCATGACATCTCCCACTTGTCCAGAAGCATGAAAGTCTACTTTATCAATGGAGGCCGTCACCACATTGCCTTTAACATGGCGCATGGCTGCCACGGCTCCTGCCGTATCAATCCACATCATGACTTTTCCACCAAAAACAGTCCCTAAAGGATTGGTGTCTCCAGGCAAGACTTGCTGGATCATTTCTACATAAGATTCTCTTGGCGCTTTGCTTAATCGTTCTGACATGCATTTGTCTGTATCATTGCTTTTCACTTTGGTCTATGTGATTTATAGTCTCAGTATGAACGCCAGTCTTTTTGAAAACCAACACGCTGATAAATCGCCTTTGGCTGAGCGCATGCGCCCCAAAACTGTGGATGATTTTTTGGGTCTAAAAAACTTATTTGAGCGCCAAGGCATGCTGGAACAATTCAGCCAAAAACCGTTTTCCTTTATTTTGTGGGGGCCGCCTGGCTGTGGCAAAACCAGTTTGGCCAAAGCTTTGGCCAGCTCTTGTCAACTTCCTTTTTTATCTTTTTCTGCAGTTCTCTCAGGCATCAAAGAAATCAAAGACGTCATGGCCCGGGCCAAAAGGCGTTTTGAAGACTATGGCCAAGCTTGTGTTTTATTTGTGGATGAAATTCATAGATTCAATAAATCACAACAAGATGCGTTTTTACCCGCCGTTGAGCGCGGTGAAATTGTTTTGGTGGGCGCCACCACAGAAAACCCTTCCTTTGAAATCAATGCAGCTTTGCTCTCGCGCTTGCAAGTGTTCACTCTCCCTCCCCTTAATGACAAACAAATTGAGTACTTGCTCAAACGCAGCCTAAAAGAGGATAAAGCCTTGTGCATGTTTGCCAACCGTATCGATGATGATGTCATTCCTTATTTAGCCCACTTGGCCAATGGTGATGCCCGTTATGCGCTCAATATCTTTGAAACCGCTTTGCATGCTTTAAAAAAGAATGAAAGGCTGAGTCAACAAAAGCTAGCCAGTCTTATTCAAAAAAAGACGCTCTTGTATGATAAAAATCAAGAGCAGCATTACAATGTGATTTCTGCCTTACATAAAAGCATACGCAACTCTGATGCAGATGCCGCCTTGTATTGGCTGGCCTACATGTTAGAGGCCGGTGATGACCCCTTATATGTTGCAAGGCGTCTTATTCGCTTTACCAGTGAAGACATTGGCAATGCAGATCCGCAAGCTTTAACTTTAGCCATTGCTGCCAAAGACAGTTGCGCATTTTTAGGCATGCCGGAATGTGCTTTGGCTTTGGCGCAATTGGTCATTTATTTAAGTGCCGCTCCAAAATCTAACTCGGTGTATGCGAGCTACAAAAAAGTACAAAAAGATTTAAAGTCTGGTGAAGTGTATCCCGTGCCTTTGCATATAAGAAATGCGCCAACCCAGTTGATGAAAGATTTAGACTATGGCAAGGGCTATCAGTATGCCCACAATCATGATGAGGCCACCACTCCAATGACCTGCCTGCCTGAAGCATTAAAAGATAAAGTCTATTATGAAGGAAAAACTCAAGGCCAAGAACGTGCCTTAATGCAACGCTTGCAGGAGTTTAAAAAAAGAAGACAAACCTAATCTTGGGGACCGACTTGTGTCTACATGTCCCCAGAAATTATTCTGTTAGTTACATTTATAGGCTTGCCATACCCCTTGAGAAAAAGCTGTTTTTTCTGAGTCTGAAACAGAACTAAAATGATTACGACTAATCACTGCTTCCTTAACACCCAAATAGTCCTGATTTTCTAAATTTTTAAAAAATGTAAAACCAAGCTGACATTGTTGAATTAAAGCGTCACTAGAAAAAACTGGATCACGTTCACGAGAGTTTTTTGTTTTTTCTGAGCAATAATCCTTCACTAAACAGGCATTGTAATCTTCAAGCGTAGACACCAAATCAAAACCAATGACTTTAGCCAACATGGGGCCTTGCGCATTGGAAAGCTCATCTTCTATATCCTGATTTTGATAGGCCAGCAAAAACCCCTCCATACACTCTTCTAAGCTAAAATTATCTTTGGTGAAAAAATTATCGAGCATATACTCGTAACAGGTGAATTGAGCCAAATATTTGGCGTTGATAGTTTGGCTCTGTGCCTTTACGACGCCTAAAGAACTCATACATAAGACTGCTAAAATAAACTGTTTCATTGTTTCCCCTTTTTTAAGAATTTTTTAGATTGTTTAACAAAAAATCAGATTGGAATCAAAGCTATTTTATACTAGACCTAACTGAGAACAGCTCATTTAAGAATGGAGGAACGCTTTTGTTACAGTTGTTGTTACTGTAACTCATGTAAGGCGCGCCTTTAAAAAGCAAAACACGGTTTTGCTTTTCTCACCCCCTGCGCACTCAGCTGCATAAAGCAGCTTCGTGGACTCACTATTTTTTGTAGAGCAAGACATTGGCCATGGCCAGCAA